>CAYRLJ010000017.1:0-2530 GCA_964425025.1 uncultured Burkholderia sp.
GGGTTTCGGCCGCAACGCGCAGATCGAAGGCAATCTCGAGGAAAACGCGCGCGTGCTGCTCGTCGAAGATCTGACCACCGACAGCCGCAGCAAGATCAACTTCGTGAATGCACTGCGCACGGCGGGCGCCCGCGTGAATCACTGCTTCGTGCTGTTTCACTACAACATCTTCAAGGAAAGCGTGTCGGTGCTGAAAGACATCGATGTCGATCTGCACGCGCTCGCGACCTGGTGGGATGTGCTGCGCGTGGCGAAGGCATCGGGCTACTTCGATACCAAAACGCTCGACGAGGTCGAGAAGTTCCTGCACGCGCCGGCCGAGTGGTCGGCCGCGCACGGCGGCGCAACCGCTACGCCTCAGTAAGCGAGCGCGGCGAGCGCGCGGGCAATGAGCCTGCGCGCGCCCACGCCCCGCGCACGGTTCCTCTTCCGCTTGTTTGGCTAGGGCGCCGCGTCGTCCGCCATGGCCCGATGCGCGAGCCCGTTGGCTCGTGCATATTCGATCAAATCGGCATCGCCGGTGGCGCCTAGCTTGCGCAACGCCGATATCTTGTGTGAGCTGACCGTCTTCACGCTGCGATTGAGCCGGGTGCCTATTTCACTGACGGTCAGCCCCGACGCAAATAGCCGCACCACCTCGACCTCGCGTGGCGACAAAGCGAGCGGTTGAACCGCTCGGCCGTTTCGCGCACCGCTAGGATCGAGCGCGGCGCGCAGCGAAGGGCTGACGTAGCGCACGCCGCGCATCGCATAGCGCACGGCGAGCCCGATGTGCGCGAGATCGTCGCACTTGCCGACCACCCCCACCGTACCGGCTTCGAACAAGCGTCGCAGCAGCGCGCCATTGCCGAGCATCGTCAGCACGACGATCCGCAACGTCGGAAAATGCCGCCGCAAGTAATGGATCAGCGTCAGCCCGTCGCCGTATTGGCCGCCGGGCATCGACAGATCGGTCACGACGACATCGGCCGGTGCTTGTCGCAACGTCTTGACGAGTTCGGTGGATTGCCGCGCTTGCGCAAGCAGCGCGAGATCGTCGAACGCCTCGAGCGCATGGCGCACGCCTAGCAGGATGACAGGATGGTCGTCGGCGACGACGACGCGAGTCTGGCGCGTGGCTGAGGCGCCGCAAGCGGGAGAAGGTGAGGCGAAAGGGCTCATAAGACCAGTATCGATGCGTGATGGCCGGTTGCCCGCCGGCTGCGGAAAACAGGCACGGACGACGGGCGTTGTTTGCGAGCGCGCGCCGCGCAGCGGGCGCCGGCACGCCCGCGGAGGCAACGCGGCGATGTTAGACTGCCTAGCACGTTGCGGTGCATAGTCAGCGAATATTCGGCCGCAACGAGATCCCTCCCTGGAGAATATCGGCTAATGCGCATGTCTCGCGAAGTCGTCGGATCGGTTTTTTTCAGGCTGCCCTCGAAGGACGCGCCAGCCGGCATCGCCTCCCTTATTTTCTCTCTTTGCATCGCATGGCTTGCCGGGGCAGCGGCTCCCGCCGCAGCGCAAGGGACGTTTGCGCTCGCGAGCACGGACCTGCGCAACGGTGGTACCTTCGGCAACGCTCAGGTGTACAACCAAGAGGAATGCAAGGGCGCCAACGTCTCGCCTCAACTGTCATGGCGCAACGCCCCGGCGGGCACGAAGAGCTTCGCCGTTACGATCTTCGATCTCGATGCGCCCGGCCCCGGCTGGTGGCACTGGGCCGTCGCCGACATCCCGCCCGACGTGACCCAGTTGCCGTCGAACGCGGGCGGATCGGGCTATCTGAAGAAAATAGGGGCAATCGAGGCGCGCAACGACTGGGGCGAGGTCGGCTACGGCGGCCCGTGCCCGCCGCCCGGCAAGCCGCATCGCTACGTCGTGACCGTCTTCGCACTGAATACCGCGGACTTGCGCTTGGGCCCCGCGCGCCACGCACTGATGTTCGAACACGAAATCAATACGAGCGTGCTCGCGAAGTCGAGCCTCACCGCCACGTACGGGCGCTGAGCGGTTTATCGGGCGCCGCGCTGCGCCGAATTTCGCAGCAATTCCCGATAACCCTTAAAATCATGGCTTTGGCGCCGCGGCACGGGCGCTTTCACCGGCCACATAGCGAGATCGAAATGAGCACGAAAGTTTTTGTCGACGGACAGGAAGGCACGACGGGTCTGAAGATTTTCGAATACCTGTCGCGCCGCTCCGATGTCGAAGTGCTCCGTATCGAGGAAGGGAAGCGCAAAGATCTCGATGAGCGTCGCCGGCTCATCAACGCGTCGGACGTCACGTTTCTGTGCCTGCCCGATGCCGCCTCACGCGAATCGGCCGGCCTCGTCGAAAACGAGAAAACGGTGCTCATCGATGCAAGCACCGCGTTTCGCACGCACGCTGATTGGGCCTACGGGCTGCCCGAACTCGCACGCACGCAGCGCGAACGGCTGCGCTCGGCGAAACGCATTGCTGTGCCGGGCTGCCACGCGTCGGCTTTCGTGCTCGCGATGCGCCCGCTCGTGGATGCCGGCGTCGTCGCGCCCGGTTTTTCGGCGCA
>CAYRLJ010000017.1:2540-54384 GCA_964425025.1 uncultured Burkholderia sp.
TGATCGCCGATTACGAAGCCGCCGAGCCGAACCCGAAGCTGCAAAGCCCGCGCGCCTACGCGCTGGCGCTCGGTCACAAGCATCTGCCCGAAATGGCGGCGCACACGGGCTTGAGCACCGCGCCGATCTTCACGCCGATCGTTGGGCCGTTCTACAAGGGCCTGGCCGTCACGACGTACTTCACGCCTAGTCAGCTAGCGAAGCGCGTCGGCCCGCGCGACGCGCAAGCCTTGTTCGAGCAGTACTACGCGGGCGAAGCGTTCGTGCGCGTGGCACCGTTCGATGCCGATGAAAATCTCGATGGGGGCTTCTTCGACGTGCAAGCGAACAACGACACGAATCGCGTCGATTTGTTCGTCTTCGGCAACGAGGAGCGCTTCGTCACCGTGGCACGGCTCGACAACCTCGGCAAGGGTGCATCGGGCGCCGCGATTCAATGCATGAATCTCGCTATCGGCGCCGACGAGCAAACGGGATTGCAGCGTTGATAGGCACTGCTAACTAAAGCGGATGGAAGGTGGAAGCCGGCTCGATGCCGGCTTTTTCAATTGGCGGACCGCATGGACGAGGCAATCGATGGCGGCAGGGGGCTTTCGACGCCATTGCAGGCGAATTTTGAGCTCAGCTTGGCGGAGCAACGTGAGTAGCCGAAGGTCGTGCCGCTTCAAAACGTCGCCGCTCATATGTGACGAGACGCCTTTGCATACAAAAAAAAAGCCCGCCAATTGGCGGGCTGAATCCATATCAGAGGAGACATGGAGGAGACGCTTTCACTGTAGCAAACCAGTTGATGCGTTGCAACGGACCCCTTCGATTCACCGGCAATTCGTTGCCACCGCACAACACTTATCGAGCGAACCGCGGCCGATCACATAAGCGTCATAGATAGTAAAAAGGCCAACTGATCGACGCCGAGCGGCTTGACCAAGTGCACATCGAAGCCCGCGGCCAGGGCCATGTCGCGATATTGCGGCTGGCCCCAGCCCGTTAGCGCAATTAGTAGCAATGCGGATTGTCCTGTCACTTCTCGCATACGCCGTGCCACGGGCAACCCTTCGAGCATCGGCGCGCCGATGTCGATCAAGGCGGCATCCGGAGGTGCGCGGCGCGCCAGATCGAGCGCTTCGCCTATACCGTGCGCCGCAACGGTTTCGTATCCGAGACTTTCGATCAAATTCACCAACATGTGGCGCGCGTGCTCGTCGCAGTCAGCGACGAGCACGCGTTTGCGGTGCCGGGCATTTGCTACACCCGGCTCGCCCGTTCCGTTCGCGACCGTTTCTTGCGCGCCGTACCCATCGGATTTCATTGCTTCATCCTCGTTGCACAGTGCCATTGCGCCCACGGGCATCACGCCGTGGCAGCTTCGTATGATGATTCGCGTTATACGGATATTTCGGCGCCGATTAAAACGAGCGTTCGGCGACGAACTTCAGCGCACGATTAAAAATAAGGGTTTCTTCCCACATAAGCAAAATATTTTTCAATCGGCCGCTAGGACTTGTCTCCTCGCCCGATTTAAGCGAACAGGCCCCAAAAAAAACCGGGCGCCTGTCCTTGTCGCACCGCATTTCCCCCACCGCCGGGAAACGCGCCGCGCGCTCATTTCGTGCGCCCTACAGGCCGGGCCGCCGGCCCCTCGTTCATAAAATCGGCGTCAAGCACCTAAAGTTTGGCGCCGCCCATCCGTTCACTTCACTGGTTACGAACTAGATCGCGCAATGCGCGGGCCACGAGCCTCTCGCGCACGACTGCGCGGCCGGCGCCGGCCCGCCAGCGCATGAAGAGCCAAGGGAACGCAGTGAACACGTATGTTTATTCAGGGGCTATCGCGCTGTCGATCGCCGCAGCCAGCTTCATCGCCTCATCGGACGCTCGGGCCGCGCTCGGTCAGCACGTTGACAGCGTCGCCACAGACGCCACCCACTTATCGGCTGTCGCCCGTTCGAGCAGCGTGCAAGGCGCCTATTCCGTTCATATCGTGACGCTGCCTTCCGGCACAGTCGTACGCGAATATGCCGCGTCGAACGGGATCGTATTCGGCGTCGCCTGGGAAGGACCGACGTTGCCCGATCTGAAGACGATGCTCGGCGCCGCGTTCGATCGATTCGCCACGGCAAGTCCAACGCGCGGGAGCGGCCCGCTCGCGGTGTCGGCTAGCGACCTCGTCGTCTATTCGAGCGGACATCTACGCGCGTTCGCAGGTCATGCGTACTTGCCGCAGGCGCTGCCGGCCGGCGTCGATGCCGCCGTCGTTCGTTGAGGAGCGCGAACGATGCTCCGACTATGCAGCTCGAAGGTCGTCGTACTGGTGGCCGTATTGTTCGCGACGTGCTTGACGACGGCGTGCGGTGGCGGCGGTGGCGGTGGCGGCGGTGGCGGTGGCGGTGGCGGTGGCGGTGGCGGCGGCGGCGGCAGCGGCAGTGGCGCGGACTCGGTCAGCAGCACATCGACGCAAGCGCCAGCGCAGATCGCTAACGCGCCGGCCAATGTCGCGACGATCGTCGTCGATCACGGCGTATCCGGCGTGCCCAACATGCCATTCGTCAGCGTTACCGTGTGTGCGCCCGGCAGCACGAACTGTCAAACGATCGATCACGTACTCGTCGATACGGGATCCTGGGGCCTGCGCGTGTTCGCGACGCAATTGCCCGCGTCGGTAGCCCTCCCGCAACAAACGATCGGTAGCGGCAACGCGCTCGCGGAATGCATGCAGTTCTTCGACGGCTATACCTGGGGCTCAGTGCGAACGGCCGATGTTCGAATCGGCGGCGAACGGGCAGGCTCGTTGCCCATCCAAGTCATCGATCCGAACTACGCCTCCGTGCCGGCCAGTTGCTCGAGCACCGGTCCATCGCGCAACACGCCGAGCGCCCTGGCCGCCAATGGCATTCTCGGCGTCGGCGTGTTCAAGCACGATTGCGGTGCGGCATGCGCGAATCAAGCGAATTCAGGCATCTACTACGCTTGCACGGGCATGCAGTGCGCGCCGACCGCGGTAGCCGAATCGGCGCAGGTCGCCAATCCGGTGCCGTACTTCGGAACCGACGGCAACGGCGTCATCGTCAGCTTGCCCGCCGTACCGGGCGGCAGCGCGGCAAGCGTCACGGGGCAGTTGATCTTTGGCATCGGCACCGAATCCAACAACAGGTTGGGCGCCGCACAGGTGATCGCCGTCGATCCCGCCTTCGGTGTCTTTACGACCACGCAGAACGGCACGACCTATTCGCGCAGCATCATCGACAGCGGCTCGACCGGGCTGTTCTTCTCGACGAACCAAATGCCCGCCTGCGCCAGCCCCGATCAGGCTTACTACTGTCCGAGCACGACCATGCAATTGAGTGCCGTCAATACCGGCAGCAACGGCGCGACGAGCGCTGTGACGTTCAGCGTCGGTAATGCCGCGCAGATTTGGCAAGCGACGGGCGGCGCATCGGCGATGCCGCTGTTCGCCGGCCCCGCATTCGTCGGCTCGCGAGTGTTCGATTGGGGGTTGCCGTTCTTCTATGGCCGCAATGTCTATGCGGCCATCGAGCAACAATCGACGCCCGGGGGAACCGGGCCCTATTTTGCGTATTGAGCGGGGGCGCGGCGCGCAATGCGGCCGCGCGGGGGCACTCAGTGCCGAACGAGCGCCATCATCGCGCCGAAGCCGACGAATACGCCGCCTGTCAGCCGATTGAACGCGCGGGCGACGCGCCCGCTCTTGAGCGTCGAGCCAATCCGCGCGCCGCAGAGCGCATAGACGAGATACCAACTGACCTCGATCACCGCGAACGTGACGACGAGGATGCCGAACTGCGGCAGCGTCGCCTTCGATGCGTCGATGAATTGGGGCAGCAGCGCGGCCGCGAACAAGATCGCCTTCGGATTGCTGCTCGCCACGAGAAAACCGTTGCGGTAAAGCGCGCCGAGCGAGCGCGCCGGCTTGGCTGACGCGTCGCGCTCCTGCGCGGCATCCGTGCCTGAGGCGTCGTCGACTTTCGCGCGCCAGGATTTCACGCCGAGATAAATGAGATAGGCTGCCCCGATCAGACGCAAGGCATCGAACATCGTGGGCCACGCCTTGAGGAACACGCCGAGGCCGGCGGCCGAGATCGAGAGCATGAGTACGAGGGCCGACAAGCACCCGGCCATCGTCGCTGTCGCGCGGCGGATGGTGTGCTGGGCGCTGTTCGTCATGACGACGAGCATATTCGGCCCGGGAATAGCACAGATGACGAAGACGGTAGCGACGAATAGCCACCACGTATGCAGACTCATGACGCGAAGCTCCGAAAGGGCACGGATCGACCATTATGCGCTCGATTGCCGAGCAACATAGGCGATCGGCATCGATGCATCCGGCGAATCGGTCTCATTTTTCATACCGATTGCCAATACCGATTGCCATGCTTGGCCGCGTAGGCTGGCCGCGCATGCCGAAGACCGGGCGCGCGTGCGGATGGCCGGTTCCTGTCCGCTCAGCGTCCCGCGCGCCGCGCCGCCACTTCGCCGAGGACAGCAAAATCCTTCTCACCGTCGCCGCGCGCCATCACCTCGAGCAAGTTGTCGCGCAAAAGGCTGCCGATCGGCATGGGTGTCGAGGTTGCATCGGCCGCGGCCAGTGCGAGCCGCACGTCCTTCAGGCCGAGCCGAGCCTTGAACATCGCCGGCTCGTAACGCCGCTCGGCGATCAACGCGCCGTATCCGGCGTACACGGGCCCAGGAAACACGCTCGATGTAATCACGTCGAGATAATCAGTCATCGGGACGCCATGTCCAGCCAACAGCGAGGCCGCCTCGCCTAGCGTTTCGATCGCCGAGGCTAGCG
The DNA here is from genome assembly GCA_964425025.1 of uncultured Burkholderia sp. Taxonomy (GTDB): domain Bacteria; phylum Pseudomonadota; class Gammaproteobacteria; order Burkholderiales; family Burkholderiaceae; genus Trinickia. The sequence continues at coordinate 7,354 of CAYRLJ010000017.1, forward strand.
CGAAATTGGCCGCCAGCTTGATCACGTTTGCATGCTGCGGCAGCGAGCCGATACGGCAAGTCTTTTGCCCGATGACGTCGAAGATGGGCTGCACGCGGCTGAGCGCTTCCGCCGGGCCGGCAGCCATGATCGTCAGTTTGCCCGCCGCCGCGACGTCGGGCCGCCCCATGACCGGCGCGGCGACATAGTGGATGCCGCGCTCAGCGTGATCGCGCGCCATCGCTTCGGCCAGTGCGACGGAGACGGTCGCCATGTTCACGTGCACCAAGTCGCGCGGGGCTTGACTGAGCAGGGCCGCATCGATGACCTCGAGCATGGCGGCATCGTCCGCGAGCATCGAGAACACGGCCTCGCCGCCGAATGCGGCCGCGGGCTCATCGACGATCCGGGCGCCGAGCGACGCGAGCGGCTGCGCGCGCTCGCGCGTACGATTCCAGACGCGCACTTGATGCCCCGCTTTCAGCATGTTTTCAACGATTGCGTGGCCCATCTTCCCTAGACCGATAAAGCCGACGTCCATCGCTTCGCTCCTTGGCTTGAAAAACCGCATTAGATCACGATCGCCCGCAACGCGCCGCCGGGCCGCACGCAATCTCGCTGCCAGTGCCATACTCGTGCGATGCCGACCGTTACCGCCACGTTCCGGTTTTATGAAGAGCTGAACGATTTTCTCGCCCGGCCGCTGCGCGCTCGCGCGTTCAGTTGCGCGTGCGCGCATGCCGCCACCACCAAACACATGATCGAAGCGCTCGGCGTGCCGCACACCGAGGTTGAATTGATCATCGTGAATGGCGAATCGGTCGGATTCGACCGCATGCTCGCAGACGGCGATCGCGTGGCCGTTTATCCGAAATTCGAAGCGCTCGACATCTCGCCGCTGCTGCGCGTGCGCGAGCGAGCGCTGCGCACGGTGCGGTTCGTCGCCGACGCCCACCTGGGCGGCCTCGCGCAACTGCTGCGGCTCGCCGGCTTCGATACGCTCTACGACAATCATTTCGCCGACGCTGAAATCGAAGCGCTCGCGAACGCCGAAGCGCGTATCGTGCTCACGCGCGACCGGGAGTTGCTCAAGCGCCGCACGATCACGCATGGCTGCTACGTCAGGGCGCTCAGGCCGCAGGCACAGTTGCGAGAGGTGATCGATCGGCTCGATCTAGCCGGCAGCGTCCGCGCCTTCCGGCTTTGCCTGTCATGCAATGCCCCGCTGCATCGCATCGATAAGGCACAGGCAGTGGGCCGCGCACCCGAAGGCGTGCTCGAACGCCATTCGCAGTTCGTCACGTGCGACGTTTGCCGGCGCGTGTTCTGGGAAGGCTCGCACTGGAAGCGCATGCGGACACTGATCGATTCGCTCGTCCCCGAGCAGGGCGAGCGATAAGCCGCAGTAAGGGCGCTTCGCGCCTCACGCCATGCAGGGTCTGCGCCGATCGCGCACGCTCATTGTTGCGCGCATCCCACACTGATGACGATGGTCGCCCCGCCGTGCGTCAACAGCCAACGGCCGCTTTGGGCGCAAGCGCACGATCGGCCGAAATTTTTTAAGCGCCACCGAAATCGCCAGTTGACGCCGCGTCGACGCGGCAACTAAAATTTCACTAATTCCACAAATGGGGCATATGCCTTGGACAGTTGCAGTAGTCGACCTTCGAACAGTGTTTCCGCCTGATCGGCACGACGTCCGCTGAATCTTCTTTAGCCGCCGTCCAGCCAACAGGCAGACGGTGCGCATCGTAGTTAGTTACTCCTTAAGTTTTCCCGCGCATCGATTCGAATGGCCACCGAGCCGTTCGGCGCCGCATCGCGTCCATCCGCGAGCGTGTGGCGCCGGATGGCCCGTTGCCGCGCGCGGCGTTTGCTCGCGGTCACGCACGTACGACCTACGCGCCGGCAATACGCTCGCCTAAAGCATCGTTGCCGCCGTGCCGATGAACACGTCCGAACGCGTCTCGCGTTTGGACCTTGCGAGAAAGGAGTCTCCCATGACCGACCCCGACCCTAGTCGATCTCCGACACGGCGTTTGCGCACGTCGCACGCCGTCCGCATCGCCTGAACCAAGGCCGAATGCGTTCCTTCCCGCCGATTCCCGCGTTTCGCGGCGCAGGCGAGCAGAAACCGAACGGGCCTTTGACATCAGGCTTGAGTTCATCCGGTTTCAACATTGCTCGAAGGAAACGCCATGTACTTCGCCCTCCTCGTTTCGCAGCCGCCGCACCTCGAAGATGCACGCGGCACCTATCCCGACCCGCTCCCACGCGTGAAGCGCGCCCATCGCACATGCCAGGCCTGCGGACACTGGCTCGCCCGCGTTGCCGCGCGGCTTGCGCGGCCATCGGCTCATTAGCGGTGGCGGGCCGCTCGCCGCGCCGGTATGCCAAGGCCGCCGGCGGCCCGCTCGGGAAATCGAATAGAAGTCAGAAGCATCGATAAGGAAAACGAAAAATGTCCACGCCAGCCAACATCTCGTCCGCACGGAGCGCCGTGCTCGACGACGCCCACATCGGCGACATCAAAGGGGCCTTCGGGACAATCTCGCACCACGACACCGCGCCGCGCGGCAACTGGAGCGCACGCTTGCGCACGCTGCTCGCCATTCTCGGCCCGGGGCTCATCGTCATGGTCGGCGATAACGACGCCGGCGCTTTCGGTACCTATACGCAAGCGGGCCAAAACTACGGCACCACGCTGCTGTGGACGCTCGCCCTGTTGATCCCCGTGCTCTATGTCAATCAGGAAATGGTGCTGCGTCTGGGCGCGGTCACGGGTGTCGGCCACGCACGGCTGATCTTCCAGCGCTTCGGTAAATTCTGGGGCGCCTTCAGCGTCATCGATCTGTTCCTGCTCAACGCGCTGACGATCGTGACCGAGTTCATCGGCATCACGTTCGCCCTCGATTTTCTCGGGGTATCGAAAGTCCTCGGCGTCTGCATCGCAGCGGTGCTGACGATGGCCGCCGTCAGCACGGGCGATTTCCGCCGCTTCGAGCGCTTCGCGATCGTGCTCTGCTTGCTGAGCCTATTGCTCGTGCCCGTGCTCGTGTCGATCCATCCGAGCGTCGGCACCCTCGCGCGCGATTTCGTCGTGCCGAGCTGGCCCAAGAACTCGAAGCTGTCGGATGTCATGCTGCTCGTGATCGGTATCGTCGGCACCACCGTCGCGCCGTGGCAGCTGTTCTTCCAGCAAAGCTATATCATCGACAAGCGCATCACGCCGCGCTTCATGAAGTACGAAAAAATCGACTTGTGGATCGGCATCGCCTTCGTGATCGTCGGCGCCGTCGCGATGATGGCGTTCACGGCCGCGCTGTTCGGCGGCCGCGCCGAATTCGGCCAGTTCACCGATGCGAGCGGCGTCATCGCCGGGCTACACAAGTACGTCGGGCAAACGTCGGCGACGATCTTCGCGGTCGCGCTGCTCGACGCGTCGATCATCGGCGCCGCCGCCGTCTCGTTGTCGACGGCTTACGCCATCGGCGACGTGTTCAAGGTCAAGCACTCCCTGCACCGCAGCGTGCTCGATGCCAAGGGCTTTTACCTTGTCTACTTCGGCGTCGTCGCGCTCGCGGCTGCCCTCGTGTTGATGCCCGGCAGTCCGCTCGGCCTGTTGACCGAGGCCGTGCAGACGCTCGCCGGCGTATTGCTGCCTAGCGCCACGGTGTTCCTGCTGCTGCTTTGCAACGACAAGGCCGTGCTCGGCCCGTGGGTCAACTCGAAGCGGCTGAACATCTTCACGGGCGCCGTCATCGCCGTGCTCGTCGTGCTCTCGATCATCCTGACGGCTGCCACCGTGTTCCCCGACATCTCGGGAGCAACCATCATCGGAATTCTCATCGGCGGCATCGTACTGTTCGCTCTCGGGTACCTCGGTGTCGAGTTCGTGCAGCGCCGCGGCGCTCAAAGAGGCACGGGCAAACGCGAGGCCGACGCCATCGGCGCGGTCGATGGCGCGCAGCGCGATACGTGGCGCATGCCGCCGCTCGACATGTTGCCGCCGCCGAAGCTCACGTTCGCGACGCGCTTATGGATGGGCTCGCTGCGCGGCTACCTCGTGATTGCTGTCGGGCTCGTGATCGTCAAAGTCGTGCAGATGGCCATGCATTGAGCGGCGCTCGAAAGAAAGCACAAAGGCGAAGGGGTAAACATCCGCTTCGCCTTCTTTCATGCGCGGCCGAGGAAATCGCTTCGTCAGAGGCTCATGCCGCCGCTTCCTCCTTCGCGTCATAGCATCCACGCGCGGCGGCGCCGTTCAACCGCGCGCGCTCGAGCAGCGCCTGTTGCGCCGCTTTGACGTTTTCCGCCTTGCCTCGCCATGCCGCGAGCGGCGGCTCTTGCAATGCGCGTCCATAGGAAAAGCTCAGCGGCCATGGGCGCCGTCCCGTCCGATTGATCGCATCGAGGTGAGCGCTCGCTTGCTGCGGAGTCTGCCCGCCCGATAAGAAGTAAATGCCGGCGACGGCCGGCGGTACGGTGCGGCCCAGAACCGCGACCGTGCGCGCGGCTACCTCGCTCACGCCTGCTTGCCGCGCGTGCGCCTTGCCTGCGACGACCATGCTCGGCTTGAGCAGCATATGCTCGAGCACCACGGCGTGCCGGTTCAGCGCACGAAACACCTCGTGCAGGACAGCCTCGGTCGCCTCGAAACAGCGGTCGATCGAATGATCGCCGTCCATCAGCACCTCCGGTTCGACGATCGGGACAATCTCCGCTTCCTGGCAAATCGCGGCGTAGCGCGCGAGCGATTCGGCGTTCGCCTCGATGGCGAGCCGGCTCGGCAGTGTCTCGGAGACGTTATAGACGGCCCGCCACTTCGCAAAGCGCGCGCCCTGCGCCTTGTATTTCTCGAGGCGCATGGCCAGGCCATCGAGCCCTTGCGTGATTTCGTCGCCGCTCGCATGCGCGAGCGCGATCTTGCCCGTATCGACTTTGATACCCGGGACGATGCCGTGGCGCGCCGCCAGCCTCGGCAGCGGCTCGCCGTCGTCGGCCTGCTGGCCCAGCGTTTCCTCGTAAAGGATCACGCCGCTCACGTATTGGCCGAGGCCAGGGGTCGACAGCAGCAGCGTGCGCCACGCGCGACGATTCTCCTCAGTCGATTCGACATCGATCGTCTTGAACCGCTTGGCGATCGTTCCGCCACTTTCGTCCGCGGCGAGCAAGCCCTTGCCGTCCTGCACGATGGCGTCGATGGTGGATTGCAATGCGCTGTCGTTTTGCATCGTTCGCTCCTTTCGCAAAAGCCTTCGCGCAACGCGAGTCGCATTCGCGCGTGTGGGTGGCCGTCCTTAGTGTGCACGGCGCGATAGGTGCGCCGCTCGTCGATGCGAGTTCGACGGCGTGGGACGTTTGGTCTTCGCAGCAAGTCCGATGCCAGGCGTTGGGCTATGCGCGGCCGGCACCGCAGGCACGCACCTATCAAGCATGGGGCGGCCGGCAAGCGATGTCCGCACATTTGCGCACGAAGCGCTCGATTCGCCCGGCACTCGGCTCGATCCCATGCCGGCGAATCTGTAGCTGCAGCCGTGCACAAGCTTGCCGCGCTTGCGTTTCGCCGAGCACGGCAAGCGCGCCGTGAAGCCGATGCAGACGCGCGAGCATCCCCGGTCCATCGAGCGAGGCCAACGCGGCGCGCAAGGCTGTCTCGTCGTCGGCCCAAGCAGCCGAGAATGCCGCGTACAACGCTCGCCGTGGCGATCCGGCCGCTGGGCTATCGCGCCGGCCAAGCAGCAAGCCGCCGATATGCGCATCGAGCAAGCCGCGCAACTGCGTCATGGCAAACGGCTTGCGCAGCACGGCGGCAAATCCGTACGGCGGCGCGACATCGGACGGCGCTGCGCATAGCGCCCGCTCCGGCGCTGCCCGGCTCGAATGCGTCAATGCAGGTTCGCGCCACGCCGTGCCGGCGATGACAGGCATCGCCTGCCCATGCGCGCGCAACGCGGCCAATAAGGCTTGGCCACCCATTTGCGGCATGCACAGATCGGTGATGACGAGATCGTAAGAACAACTGAGCGCGAGCTGCAGCGCCTCTACGCCGTCGGCCGCGGTGTCGATACGGCGGTAGCCGAGCGCGTCCAGTTGATCGGCGAGGATGAAACGGGCGAGCGCATCGTCGTCGGCGACGAGAATGCGCACGTCGTACTGCGCGGCGGTTTCGGTCGAATCTTGAATATCGAACATGGCGGGCCTCCCGACGCGTGTGCGCCGCACCATGCCCTCGGCGCGCGCACCGCAATGACCGGCGAGGGTAACGCTCGAACGCGCCGCGTTGATCACATCCGAGAAAAAGCAGACCGCGAGCCGGCCGCCATCGGGCAAACCGGCCGCGGCCCGGACCGAAACTACCTGAGCGCCCGCTCACGCGAGGGCCAAAGCGGCCATCGACGAAACACGTTGAAGGCAATCAGATTGCCGAGGACGACGAGCGCAAGCCCCACCGCCGCCGCCACCGACCAACGATACCCTTCGAAAACCGTAGACACGGCCAGTGCGACGAACGGAAACAGCACCGTGCAATAGGCGGCGCGATCGGGACCGATACGCCCAACCAGCATCAGGTAAGTGGTGAAGCCGATCACCGAGCCCGGCACGGCCAAATAGAGCAGCGCGCCGAAGTAGCGCGGCGTCCATTCGGGCTGGAACGAGAAGCCGCCCGCGAGCGAGCCGAGCGTCAGCAACGTCGCGCCGATCAACATGGCCCAGCCGTTCGTGACCGTCGGATGCAGCCCCATCGATTGCATGCGGCTCGACAACAGGTTCCCTGCCGAGAAGCACATCGTGCCAACCAGCGTAATGGCCAGCCCGAACCACATCGTGCGGTCGCCCGCGTGGTCGGCCACCTGCGGCGCGAACAGGCACAAGATGCCGACGAGCCCGAGCGCCGCGCCGACGATCGCGCTCGGCTGCAACGCACGGCCCATGAACAGGCGCCCGTTGACGGCGTTGAACAGCGGCGCCGTGGAGAACACGACGGCCACGAGGCCGCTCGGCACAATCTGCTCGGCGTAATAGAAGCACAGGAAGTTGCAGCAAAACAGCGCGAGCCCCTGGGCGAAGAGCAAACGCCATGCGGCGCGCGGCGGGCGCATCGGGCGGCGCGTGAGGCGCACGAGCGCGAGCATGACGATGGACGCCAGGATGAAACGGAACGCGATCGACACGGGCGGCGCGACGACGCCCGTTTGCCACTTGATGGCGATCCATGTCGTGCCCCAAATGAGCACAGTAGTCAGATAAAGCAGGACATTCATCGAAGCACTCGACAGGACGTTCGGCGAACCGATATGGTTGGCCGTTTCCGACACTATGCAGCCGCCCCGCGCCCCTCGCGTTGTCTATCCTTGCGGTTTTAATCGCGCGTTCCGGCGCATCGGCCCTGCTTTCTCTATACTCGTGCCGACATGAACCGATTCCGGATGCCGACGCCGTGAACGCGAGCCCCTTCGTCCCCGCTCCCACCGATGCCCCCCGCGCGGACGCGCCGCCGTTCGGCATGCACTCGGTCGGCGTCGCGCTCGCAAATGCGAACGCTACGCTCGAGCGCTTCGCCTGGCTCGGCGACCGGCTCGCCGCCGCCGTCTGGCGGCGCGACATCATCGAGGATGAAACGGCCTACGACAACCCGGGCCATCACACGCTCTCGTGCTATCTGGACGGCGGCTATCGCACCGAGCGCCAAAAGCTGCCGGGCCACTACGGTGCGCCCCAGCGGCTCTGCGCCCTACCCGGCGATCATGAATCGCGCTGGTGGGTACGCGGCTACATGCATTTCATGCACCTGTACTTCCTGCCCGAGCATTTCACGCGGCGCGCTGTCCATGAGCTCGATCGCGAGCCGCGCGAACTGACGCTCGCGGACCGCACGTATTTCGAAGACGCCCACATGGCGCATCTTTGCCGCTCACTGGCCGCGCAGCCCTGGGAAGGCGGCGACGAGCGCCTGCGCGCGAACGAAACCGCGCACGAAATCCTGAGCCTGCTGCTGCGCGGTCAAGGTGTGCGCCGCGCCGACGCGCCCGTCAAAGGTGGCCTCGCACCGGCGGTTCGGCGGCGGCTTCGCGATTACATCGACGCACATCTGGCCGATCCGCTCACGCTCGGCGATCTGTCGGAGCTCGCGTGTCTGTCGGAATTCCACCTGTCGCGGATGTTTCGCGCATCGTTCGGCCTGCCGCCGCATGCCTGGATCGCCGAGCGCCGCGCCGATTTCGCTCGGCAACTGCTGCGCACCACGTCGCTGTCGGCCGAAGAAATCGCCGCCCGCTCGGGCTACGCCAACGCGAGCCACTTCGGCCATCGCTTCCGCGCGGCTGCCGGCGCCTCGCCGCTGGCCTACCGTCGCGCGATGGCGCGCTGATCGGCACGATCCAGATACGTGCGCAATGCGTCGATGACGACCGCCACCTTGGGCGAGCGCTGACTCGTCGACGGAAAGACGGCTTGAATCGCAGCCGGCTCGGCGGCCCAGCGCGGAACGAGGCGCACGAGCCGCCCGGCGGCCAGTTCTTCGCCGATCGCAAAATTCGTCAGGAGTCCGAAACCCGCGCCCGCCAGGACGGCGGCCCCGCATGCGCCGGCCGTATTCGCGACGAACGCGGGTTGGCAGCGAATGCGCAATCGCTCCCCGCTCGTATCGCGCAACGAAAGCGTGTAGGGATGCGCCAACGTCGATAGCGCGACGAAAGGCAACTCGGCCAGCTCGCTCGGCGATTGGGGCAAGCGCCGGGCCGCGAGGAAAGCGGGGCTCGCGACGACCCATCGCAAGTATTCGCCGAGCCTGGCCGACCGGTAGCTCGAATCCTTCAAGTTCCCCAGGCGAACCGCGACGTCGATGCGCTCGGCCACCAGATCGACGTAGCCATCCGAACAGACCAGTTCGACCTCGAGTTCCGGATGCGTGCATCGCAGCGCCGCGAGCGCGGGCGCGACCACCAGGACGCCGTAATCGATCGGCGATGCAACCCGCACGGCACCGCGCAAAGGCCCACCCGTTGCCGAGATGGCGGCGAGCGCATCGCTTGCCGCACGAACGCATTCTCGGCTTGCCTCGTACAGCGTTCGTCCCGCCTCGGTCAAATTCGAGCGCCGCGTCGTACGCACGATCAGCGTGGCACCGACTTCCGCTTCCAGCCGTTGCAAGTGAGCACTGACCATCGTCTTAGCCAGATTTAGCCGCTGCGCGGCCGCACTGAGCGAGCCGGCTTCCACGACGGCTGCGAAGACGACTAGGCGATTGAGGTTGATATCGCGCAATTCGGGCATGGTGATCGATTGATTGTCCATCTGAGGTGGATTGTGATTCGTCGATTATCCATCTTATGTAGTCAATCGCGCTGCGATAGGCTTCACCTCGTCACGTTCGCATTCACGTTCACCTTCACATCCGACATCGTCGTCACGAGGATTCAACCATGCCGCTCGCTCATCCCTTGCACCCGATCCGTCTGCATGCATCGCGTTTCTCGGGTCACGCCCACCGCGCAAAGCTTTTCTTGAGCCTGCTCGGTCTGCCGTTCGATGTGATCGAGGTCAATTTGCGGGAACGCGAGCACCGACGTTCAGCATTCCTAACGATGAATCCATTTGGGCAGGTGCCCGTCATCGAAGACGGCGACACCGTGCTGTTCGAGTCGAACGCCATCCTCGTTTATCTGGCCAAGCGTTATGGCGATCCGTCTTGGCTGCCCACCGATCCCGTGAGCGCCGCCCGGATCGAGCAGTGGCTCTCGCTCGCGGCCGGGCCGATCGCGCACGGCCCCTGTGCCGCGCGCCTCGTCAAAGTTTTCGGCAATGAGCTCGATTACGACGCGGCCGTGCGCATTTCGATCCGGCTCTTCGATGTCATCGAACCCGAGCTCGGCAAGCGGCCGTTCGCTATCGGCGCGCATCCGACGATCGCCGATGTTGCCGCCTATACGTATATCGCTCACGCGCCGGAGGGCGGCATTTCGCTCGAGCCCTTTCCCAACATCCGCGCGTGGCTTGCGCGCATCGAAGCGCTGCCGGGCTTCGTCGCGATGCCCGCCTTCGAATCAGCCGTGACCGCGGCATAACGATCCATCGATCAGGAGCGAGAGCCATGAGTACCGTCGCGAGCGTACGCGTTCCCACGGCGCCGCCCGCGGGCTGGGACCTCGAGGAAGCGCCGTTCCATGCGGGTGAAATGGCCGTACAAGCACGGGCCGGCGTGCGAGAGAAGGCCGAGATCGGCGCACGACGCGGCATCCGGCGCTACATGCCAGAACAGCACCGCCAGTTTTTCGAGCAGTTGCCGTTCATCGTGCTCGGTGGGGTCGATGCGCATGGGCAGCCGTGGGCGACGCTGCGCATCGGCGAGCCCGGCTTCGTCTCGTCGCCCGATCCAAAGACATTGCGCATCGCCGGTCAGACGCTCGCCGGCGATCCGCTCGGGGGGGCTTGGCACGTAGGCTCGGCGCTCGGCGGGCTCGGCATCGAGCAGCCTACGCGCCGCCGCAACCGCGTCAACGGCGTCGTGAAGGCCGCCGATGACGAAGCGCTGACGATCGAGGTGCGGCAAAGCTTCGGCAACTGCGCGAAGTACATTCAGAGCCGAACACCGACACGCATCGAAGCGCCCAGTTCCTTGACAGCCGCGTTGCAGACGCGCCGCGCGACGACGCTCGATGTGTCCGACCGCGCGCTAATCGAGCGAAGCGATACGCATTTCATCGCCACGCGCGGGACCTTGGCCGACGATGGCCCGTCACAAGGCATCGATGTTTCGCATCGCGGAGGCTTGCCCGGGTTCGTTCGCGTCGAAGACGAGCGCACCTTCCTCGCCCCCGACTACCGCGGCAACCTATTCTTCAACACGCTCGGCAACCTCGCTGTCGATTCGCGTGCGGGGCTCGTCTTCATCGATTTCGAGCATGGCGATTTGCTCTACGTGGCGGCCCACGCCGAAATCGTCTGGGACGCGTCGGCGCTCGAAGCCTTTGCCGGCGCGCAGCGGCTAGTGCGTTTCACGGTCGATGAGGTTCGGCGCTGCCCGGCTGCCCTGCCGTTTCGCTGGTCCGAAGTCGAATACGCGCCCCAATGGGGGAGGGCCGGCACGCGCTGATCACGAGCCGGCGCGACATCATGGGCGCATTCGTCAACAGCCGGCGCGTGACGGCTGCTGCCATCGCCGCGACCGTCGTCATCCTCGCGCTCAACCTCGTGCTCTCACTGCAGACGTTCGGCGTCATCGGCTAACGTGTTTCGTCGCGCGTCTCGACTTCACGAGCAAACGTAAAAGGCGCGTGTCGTCGCTCGGGATATCGGCTTCACCGCGAGCTTGTGCGCGCGCGTCGCCGTTTTTCGGTTTGACCGTGCGCGCGGTGCGCCTTGCCGCCGCCGCTTCGCGTTGCTTCGCCTCGCGTTTCACGCGCCGCGCCTCGCGCGCGAGCAACGTGGCGAATGCCGCTTCGTCGGCCCTCAACCCGCGGCGTGTCCTCACCTTCGGCAAGCCGGCGAGCTCGCCGGCTTCGAACGCCTCGACTACCGCCGGATGGATGTAGCAGCGGCGGCACACTGCCGGCGTATTGCGCAGCGCGCTCGCGACGCTTTTGACCGTATCGACGAGGTGCTTGCGCGCATCCGTCGCGGTGCTCGGCTCGATTCGCCGCAATGCCGCCAAGGCGAAGACGCTGCCGGCCCAGGTCCGGTAGTCCTTCGCCGTGAAATCGGCACCGCTTGCCTCGCGCAGATAATCGTTGACGTCGGATGAACCGACGGGGCGATGGTCGCCGTTCTCATCGACGTACTGGAAAAGTTCGCGCCCCGGAAAATCCATACACTGACGAACGATGCGGGCGATACGCGGATCGTCGACGTCGACATCGTGCTCGATCCCGCTCTTGCCGCGAAAGCGAAAGCGCAGGTGGCCCGCGCGCACCGCAGCATGCCGTTTGCGCAGCGTCGTGAGGCCGAATGAGCTGTTCTCGCGCGCGTACTCGGCGCTGCCCACGCGCACGAGCGTCAAGTCGAGCAAGCGCACGACCGTTGCGGCCACCTTCTCCCAAGGCATGCCCGGCAGGCGCAGATCGCGGGCAACGCGCGCGCGAATTTTCGGCAGGGCGTTGCCGAATTCGGCCATGCGCTCGTACTTGGTCGCATCGCGGATCTCGCGCCAGCGGACGTGATAGCGATACTGCTTGCGACGGCGCGCATCGCGCCCCGTCGCCTGTAGATGGCCGAGCGGGTCCGGGCAAATCCATACCTCGGTGTAGGCCGGCGGGACAGCGAGCGCGCGGATGCGCTCGATCTCCGCGTCCTCGGCGATTCGCCTTCCGCTCGGATCGAAGTAGACGAAGTGGCCGCGCAGCAGCTTGCGTGTGATACCCGGGCCGCGATCGTCGACATAGCGCAGATCCTTGGGCAGACCGACTGGCACGGGGCGCTGCTCACGCTCGTCGCCGTCCGGCTCCGCGTCGGCTGACGCCGGACGCCGGCGCTGTCGGGCGCTATTCGGTTGACGAGTGGTAGGCATGGACGCGTGCTGCCGAGTTACGGTTAGCTGCACGCTCGCAAGCCCTGTGCCAAGATGCATTCCGGGCGACGAGGCCCGACATGGAACGAATCGTTGCGCCCGCGCGCACGTGCTGGCAGTGCGCCGCCTTTTGCGGTGTTTGGCTTTGGGCCGAGAAGCATTACCCGCAGTTGCAATCGCGGCCGTTGCGAGAGCGTGCGGAGTAACCGCGCAAGGGGAATAAGCTCATTTCGATCCTCCTGTTGCATCGAAGACGCAACTCGATGCGGACAAGCATGGCAATACGTCCTGCTTTTTAGCGAAGCGCAGCGCCTGCCCCAGTTCGGGATGAAGATCGACGCGCCCATCTTCGGTGGGCCGTAGCCGTTTCATCTCGTTCAACCCTAAGGGGCAAACCATGAATCGATCGTTCACGATTCGGCCATCGTCGCGCACATTCGTCGCGGCATCGGCCTTGTCGTTGCTGTGCTTGCTGCCGGTCAGCGCCACCGCGTTGCCGGTCATGTCATCGCCGCAGGTCCAACTCGTCGAGGGCGCCATTGCCGGCGATCGTTCGATGACGGGTATCCATCAGCTCAACGTTTTTCGCGGGATCCCTTATGCCGCGCCGCCCGTCGGCGAGAATCGCTGGCGTGAGCCGCAACGTCTTGCATCCTGGCCAGGGGTGCGAGAGGCCAAGCAGTTCGCGCCGCGCTGCATGCAAATGGATGCACCCAATATCACGTTCCGCTCGCGCAGCATGAGCGAAGACTGCCTTTATCTCAACGTCTGGGCACCGGCAGCGAGCCAGAAAGGGAAGCTTCCCGTGCTCGTCTATTTTCATGGCGGCGGCTTCGCGTTCGGCGACGGATCGGAGCCGCGCTACGACGGATCGCACCTTGCCGGGCGCGGCATGATCGTCGTGACGGTCAACTATCGGCTCGGTGCTTTTGGATTCTTGATGCACCCCGACGCGGCGCGCGATAGCGCGACGGGCGCTGCAGGCAACTATGGCTTACTCGATCAGCAAGCGGCGCTGCGCTGGGTGCGCGAGAACATCGCGGGCTTTGGGGGCGATCCCACACAAGTGACGATCGGCGGAGAAACGACGGGCGCGTTGGCCGTGAGCGCGCATATGGCGTCGCCCTCCTCGCGAGGCCTGTTCGCCCGCGCAATCGGGGAGAGCGGCGGCGCATTCGGGCCCAATGCATTCTGGACGCGCGAAAAAGCGGAACGGGCGGCGGGCGCGTTTGCCGCGCGCGCAGGCGCCGATTCGCTCGCAGCGCTACGGGCGATGCCGGTGGAGAAAGTACAGCAAGCGATGGGCACCGATGAGAAACCTGAGCCGTACCTATGGCCGAGCATCGACGGTCATTTCCTCGAGGAAACCCCAACCGCCGTGTTCGAAGCGGGCCGTCAAGCGCCGGTGCCGCTGCTCGTCGGCTCCAATTCGCAGGAGCGCCACTTCCGGACGATGTTCGGCCCCCTCCCACCGACGCCCGAAAATTGGATGGTGATACTCAGTGCCGTCTTCCGCAACGAATTGCCGGAAGCAAGCCGGTTCTACCCGGGAACGAACGCCGACGAAATCGCACGATCGGCGTCGATGCTAGCGAACGATCTTTCGATGGGCCACAGCACCTGGCGCTGGATGGACTTGCACCGCCAAACCGGCCGCGCTCCAATCTACTTCTATCTATTCACGCATCGCCGCCCGCCTGCGGTCGCAGCCGCTGGCAAGGCAGGCGCGAACGATTCGGCAACGAGCACCGGTGCGCCGCACCGCTCGGAGATCGTCTATGCACTCGGCAATCTAGACCAAGATCCGCGCCATCGATGGACGAACGACGATTACGATGTTTCGCGGATCTTCTCCGGGTATATCGAGCGCTTCGTCAAGAGCGGCTCGCCGAACGGCGCGGACCATTCCATGGCGCGGGCCTTCACGGGGCGTGTCACACGCGTCTTGACCATAGGCCGGCAAGGCGGCGCCGATCAGTACCCGCCGTTCGCCCAAACGCCCTCTGATCGGAGACTTCCGCATTGGCCGGCCGTACGCCAAGAGCGCGAGGGCCTCACACGGCAAGTGATCGACAGGAACACACGCACGACCTTCGATTCGGGCGCCGAGCGCCAAGCGCTCGTACAGCGGATCATGGATGCGCGGCCCGGGAATTAATTAGGAATCCTATTCGGTCGTTGTAATTGTCTTTATCTTCGCAGCGTGTTTGTCGTCATTACCGCGAGCACGCTGCGTGCTCATCACTCGCTTGGCGCATCGGCCGCAACGGCATTGGCGGCGCCGGAGTTCGCCTCGCGCGCAGGGCGGCGCACCACTCTCACCTTGCCGCTCGTCCCGCCGCCGCAAAAGAAGCGATCGTCACCGTCCGATTCGAGCCCCGAGACAATCAGGCCGCCGGGCATCTCAAGGGCCTCGATGACTTCGCCGGACCCTGCATCGACGTGGCGTATCTCGCTGCGCTCATCCTCCCACGTGCCATGCCAAAGCTCGCCGTCTACCCAGGTGACGCCGGTCACGAAGCGGTTCGATTCGAGCGTCCGCAGGACTTTGCCCGTATCGGGATCGAGTTGATGAATTTTGCGTTCGCGGTAACAGCCGATCCACAGCGAGCCCTCCGCCCAGGCGAGCCCCGAGCAATCGTCGCCGGACGGCGTGGGGATCTCGGCCAGCACGTTCCCCGTCGCAGCGTCGATCTTGCGGATGACGCCCCCGGCGATTTGGAAAAAGTGCGTCCCGTCGAACGCCGTGCCCGCGGACGCGGGCATCTCAATGGTCCGCTGCGCTTGCCCGCTTTCCGGATCGAATGCACAGAGCTTGTCGCCGGCGGCACACCACAGTTGCCGGCCGTCGTAGGTCACGCCCGCGACGGAGTCGATCCCCGGTAGCGGGCCCAGTTCGCGGACGATCTGCGCGTTCGATCTTTTCATGGCGGCCATCCTAATCCATTGCCCACGGCGTGGGGAGTAACAATGTCGTCGCGAATCCAATGACGGGCGGCGTCATCCATCGGCGCGCACGGCCATCGCCCACCGATTGAATCTTGTCCTGCGTGGCGAGCGCGTCCAGCGCCCGCTGCACCGATCGTTGGCTCGCGCCCAATGCGACGGCCAACGCCGAACTCGACCACGACTGGCCGTCGGCGAGCAGCGCGAGCACCGCCGCATGCTTTTCATCGAAGGGGCGCGCCAAGACGACGATCTCATGCGCGCTCGTAGGCATCAGCGCAAAACCGCGCTTCGTGGCCGTCACGGCGGCGATCGACTTCAGCAGCGCGCGCAGCCGGCCGATTTCGACACGTAAGCGGGCACGATGCGATTCGTCGATGAGGCGCGCTCGAAAAGCGTTGGCGATGAGCGCTTCCCTCGGTACATCCTCAGGCCATGCTTGCGCGAGCATGCGCGCGAGCGCGAACGGCACGGGACGCGTGGCGAGCGAGATCGTGGTGTTCGCTTGACGCACGGCATAACGGCACGCGTCGACGATGAGCCGCTGCGGGATCGCTAACGCCTGCACCTCCTCCAATGTCACCGGCCGGGCTTGGCCGCGCTCGATCAAGCGGGCAACCGGTGCTGCCAGCGCAACCGCGGCGTGCTCGACCTCGGCCATCAACGAAGCGATGCCCGATTCGCGCGCGGCCTGCGCGGCGCGAGTTAGGGCATCGCGCGCTGTCTTGGCCTGTAGGCGACGCAGCGCGATACCGGCAGTAAGCAGCGCCCGGGACGCGCGCAATGCCGCCGGCAAGGGACCGGATATTTCCGTAACGAGCGCATGCTCCGCCTCGTCCAAGCGCCCCATCAACAAAAGACGCCGCGCGTCGAGGCAACGCGCATGAATGGCATTGAGGCGATCGCCGTGCGCTTCGAGCGCAGCGCACGCCGCCTCGAACGCGGGATCGGCCGGGCGGAGATCGCGGGCCGCCAGGGCTACTTCAGCTTCGGCCACGACGCATCGTGCGCGAGCCAGCGGCTGCCTCGACCCGAACGCACGCGCCGCGCTGCGCAGCAGCAGCTTCGCGCGATCGAGGTCGCCGAGCTGAGCCATGGCGATGCCGCGCAGGGCGAGCGCGTGGGCATCCTCGCGCAACGCGATGCGGTTCAGCGCGCCGAGCGCATCGCCGGCCGCGAGCGAGCGCGCCGCCGCGTCAATCAGTGAGTCCATGCGAATCCCGCCACACTTGTCACTCCCCCGGATGGAAGCCGGTCACTAATCTAGCACGTGACATGTCGTGAAATGATGACGTGCATCGGCATGCGCCCGAAGCACGTCATCGAACCGTCCATCCGATGGGGGAAACGATGACGATGCATGGAACAAGCGCGCGCAATCAGGCAACGCTCAGCCGCTTTGCGCTCGCCTTCATCGCCAGCGCCGCTGCGACCCTCTGGTCTTGCCGATCGATGTCCGCGATGGGCGCGATGCCGATGCCCGGCGGTTGGTCGATGTCGACGATCTGGACGCCGAGTTGCGGACAAACGTGGCTCGGCGCCGCAGTCGCGTTCGTTCGCATGTGGACGTTGATGATGGCGACGATGATGCTCCCCGCGTCGACGCCCGAATTGCGGCAGCTTTGCCAACGGACTCATGCGGCCGCGCGTATCGCCGCAGCATGGCCCGCACTGTTGACGCTCGCATGCTATCTGCTGTGGTGGGCCGCCGCCGGGACGATCGTGTTCATCGCCGGCAACGCGCTTGCTACGAAGTTGCCGCAAGCGGCCGCGCTGGCGCGACTCATCCCCATCGGATCGCAGATCGTGATCGTCATCGCCGGTGCCGTGCAATTCACGTCGTGGAAGGCGCGCCGCATCGGCTGCGCGGCCGCCATCCGTTGCGATGGGATCGAGGCAGTCGCCGCGTGCAGACAAGGCTTCAGGCTAGCGCTCCATGGCGGCTGTTGCTGCGCCAATTTAATGGCCGTACTGCTTCTCGTCGGCCTCATGGACTTGCGCGCGATGGCTGCGATCACGGCCGCGATGAGCTTGGAACGTCTTGCGTATGCGCATGCGCGTGTTGGCAGCTACGCCGCTAAAGGCATCGGTATCGCCGTCGTCGTCATGGGGCTGTGCAAGGCCGCTCAGGCAACGCGTTTTCTCTAGCTATTCCACGAACGGCAATGCGGCATTCTCACCCGCACGCATGGCAAATACATTCAGCGTCATGGCGACCAACGCGTAATAGCCGAGCAGCCCCACGAGATTGACGATCGTCTCGTGGCCGAAACGCTGCACGGCTTGGTCGAATGTCGTATCGGATACACGCTTCGCGTCGTAAAGCTCGATCGCAAAGTCGTAGATCAATGCCTCGTCCGCATCGGCGAACTCGGGACGGCGCCCGTTCACCAAGGCCTGTGCGACTGTGTCCGATACTCCCGCTTCGATTGCGATCGGATAGTGGATCTGCCACTCCGCTTGCGCCCGCCATTGCGCCGCCGTCACCAAGATCGCAAGCTCCGAGAGCCGCAGAGGCAAACCTGTTCGATACCGGCAGAATGCGCCGAGCCGTTGCGCGTACTGCGCGAGCTCGGGGCTGGCAATCCACGCAATGAAGGGACCCGCGAGATTGCCGCGCGGCCCCGATAGGATTTCGTCCAGCACCGCCAATTGTTCGGGGCTGGCTGCCGCGCGATCGAATGGCGGCAAGCGTGTCGAGTTGGGTTCGTTTGTCGTCATATCACCTCCGTCCTTCGTTGCGCGGCACTGCTGCCGCGTGATTCACCTGCCCGCCGCCTGCGATGCGCCGTCGCCGGCCACGGCAAGCGCCGCAGCTACTGCATCGTACAAGCGATCGGCAATGCGCTCGATATCGTCAGCCGTGCAGATGAACGGCGGCGCGAGCAGAACGTGGTCGCCCTGTTTCCCGTCGATCGTGCCGCCCATCGGATACACCATGAGGCCACGTGCCATCGCCTCGCGCTTGATGCTTGCGTGCAGCATGTGCCGCGGATCGAAAGGCGCTTTGCTGTTGCGATCGAGCACGAATTCGACACCGGCGAAAAGCCCTCTGCCGCGAATATCGCCGACATGCGGATGATCGCCGAGCCGTTCGCGCAGCGTTGCGCGCAGTTGGTCGCCGCGCGCCTTCACGTTCGCGAGCAGTTTCTCCTCTTCGATCACGCGCTGCACCTCGAGCGCGGCGGCGCAGGCCGTCGCATGGCCGATATAGGTGTGGCCATGCTGAAAGAATCCCGACCCCCCCACGATCGCCTCGTAAATGCGATCGCTGACGAGGGTCGCGCCGATCGGCTGATAACCTGCGCCGAGGCCTTTGGCGATCGTCAGTAGATCGGGCGAAACGCCCTCCTCCTCACACGCATACAGGTAGCCCGTGCGCCCCATGCCGCACATCACTTCGTCAAGGATCAACAAGACGCCGTACTTGTCGCACACCTCGCGAATCTTGCGGAAGTAGCCGCGCACGGGCGGCACCGCGCCCGCCGTCGCGCCGACGACGGTTTCAGCGACGAAGCCCGCCACGGTGTCTGGGCCAAGTTCGAGGATCTTTTGCTCGAGTTCGTTCGCAAGCCGCTGGGCGTACGCTTCTTCCGTCTCGCCGGACCTTTGGCCGCGGTACGCATAGCAGGCGCTGACATGGTGCGCTTCGATGAGCAGCGGCAGGAACGGTTCGCGCCGCCATGCGTTACCGCCGATCGCGAGCGCGCCGAGCGTATTGCCGTGATAGCTCTGCCGACGCGCAATGAAATGCTTGCGCTCTTGCTGGCCGATTTCGACGAAGTATTGACGCGCGAGCTTGAGCGATGCCTCGATCGCTTCAGAGCCGCCCGAGACGAAATACGCGTGTCCGATGCCGGCCGGCGCATTCGCCACAAGCCGCTCGGCCAATGCTTCAGCCGCCTCGGTCGTGAAAAATGATGTGTGTGCGTACGCGAGCTGGCGCGCTTGTTTTTCGACGGCATCGATCACACGCCGATGGCTATGGCCCAGACACGACACGG
Source organism: uncultured Burkholderia sp. (assembly GCA_964425025.1). Classification (GTDB taxonomy): domain Bacteria; phylum Pseudomonadota; class Gammaproteobacteria; order Burkholderiales; family Burkholderiaceae; genus Trinickia. The sequence goes on from CAYRLJ010000017.1 coordinate 26,788, forward strand.
CCGCGCCGCCGCTCGCATCGATATAGCGTTTTCCGGTGGAATCGACGATCTCGATGCCGTCCCCAGCCACGGCCATGGGCAGCGGCTTGTTCGGCATCCGATGAAATACGTAGGACATGGGGTACCTCGAGATCGAAAGTGAACCGGCGGCGGTGCGGGGCGCGCACTAACGATAACGCGTGTTCAGCGAAGCAATTCGTCTGGCGAACAGACCGCATCGACCACGATACAACGGCTGATGCGCATTTATACTTCTATGCAACATATGTTGTCAACACGGATGCTATACCGCCAATAGGATGTTTCGTCGAACCCTTCAGAGCACATAGGCACCCTTCGCATGCAACGCCCGCTCAGCCACCTCGAGCTGCTTGACGGCCTCGGCGCCTTCGAGCGCAAGCAATTGCGCGACGAGCGATTCGGCGATCGCGGTGGCCGCAACAAGGGAGGGAAAGAACGAGGGGCTTTCGTGGGAGAAGATGAGGACGCTGTCGGCGTTCAACGCAATCGGCGATACGGCGCTATCGGTGATCGCAACGAGCCGGCTGCCCTTTTCGAGCGCGACCTCGGCAACGCGAGCCGCTTCCACCGAATAGGGCGCGAAGCTGATCACGACGGTGGCGCTATCGCGGGTGATGCCGCGCAGCTGCATTTCGAGCGTGCCTGCTTCGCCCGTCAGCAGCGATACCGATGGGCGTAATAAGCCATAGCCATAGACGAAGCCGAATGCCGCGGCGTAACAGGAACGGAAGCCCGCGACATGTACGTGCCGCGCCTTGCGCAGAACGCGTGCCGCTTGCAAGACGTTGCGCTCGTTGTCGCTCGCCGTCGCTTCGAGGTTGTGTTGCTGCGCGACTAGCAAGTCGTGCGCGAGCGTGTCCTTCTTGCCCCCGGTGACGAGCGAGCGCGCACGCGCGGTCAATGGCTCTGGACGCGTCCGCACCCGCGCCACGCATAGATCGCGCAGTTCGTTCCACCCAGGGAATCCCAGTTGCTGGGATAAACGCACGAGCGACGCGGGCTGGACCTGAGCGCGGTCGGCGACTTTGCGCATCGACAGCACCGCGACCTCATCGGGATGATCGAGCACGAAGGCAGCGCCCGCTTGAAATTGCGGGCTCAGTTCCGCGAAGCGTGCGCGGATCAAGGCGGCAAGCTGATCGAGGGTATCGGGCATGGGTGGCGCAGGTGGACGTTTTGGCGACAACAAATGTTACCATCGTCGCAACAGCGACTCAGGGCGATGGAACGTGAGTCCTCGATGCCGTCGAATTCATCTATTCCATGCCAGTCAGGTACTTTTCGGCACTAGAGCTGACAAGCGAATTGCGCCGGTCAGGTCGAACATTGTGCCGGCGTGGCCGAGCCATCATCTCAGGCTCCAGCAAAACTCACGTGATAAATAGGCGGCAAATGCGCCGATACTTCGTGCCAGTGTTCGCCTGCATCGTCGGAAGTCCATAGGCCGCCCGTCGTCGAGCCCATTGCGAGCCGGGTGCCCGTCGCATCGACGACAAGCCCATGTCGATAGACCAAATCGTAAGCGGGCGGCGTAGGCAAGCCCTGAGAGAATTGCTCGAACGTGCGCCCCCCATCGCGCGTGCGCGTCACGACGAAGCGACCATCGACAGGAATACGGCAAGCATCTTTCACCGCCGGCACGAACCACGCTGTGTTGGGATCATGTGGATGAACGGCCACCGCAAAACCGAAGTTCGACGGTTGCGCGTCGACGCGCGTCCATTGCTCGCCGCCATCGGTCGAGCGGAAGATCGCGCAATGATGCTGCGTCCAAAGGCGATCGGGCGAAGCCAGACATTGAACGACGCGATGCGGATCCTGCACGTTCTCTTCGAAGCGGCGCTCGGGCGGCATGTAGTCGGCTTCCATGCCACGCGAGCTCGGGCGCCACGTGCCGCCGCCATCGAACGTTTGCCACACACCGCCCGACGAAACACCAATCGTCAGATGACGGCTGTCGCGCGGATCGACCAATACCGAGTGGATGCCCGCGTGGTCGTAACCGCCACCGCCCCATTCGCGCCGCTCCGGGCGATCCCACAGCGCGCGATTCAATGCCCAGCTTTCGCCGCGGTCGTCCGACCGGAACAGCCCGCCCGGGATCGTGCCGGCCCACAGCGTCCCCGGCTGATCGGCGCCGCCGGGCTCGAGCGTCCAGATCTGCTCGAGGGACCACAACGGTTCGCTTTCGGACTCGCTGCTTCGATGCGCGGCTTCCACCGCAGCGCCGGCGGCAGTCCCATCACCGGCCGTCTCGCCAAGCGTGGCGGCGCTCACTGCCGCCTCAACGTCGGGCTGTTGCGGATAAACTGGTGTCGCACACGGTTCCCACTCGCTCGCGCCCGGCGCTAAACGATGCAACTTCACGCCGAAGTGACCGAGGTTGAGCGCAGCGTATAGCGTGCCGTCGCGCGGATCGACGAGCGCGGAAGTGACAGGCTCGCCGATGAAGTGAAGCGCAACCCGCTTCCACCGATGCGAATCGCTCTCGTCTCGTTCGAAAACAAACAATCCTTTACGGGTGCCAACGATCAAGCGGTCGTCGTTCACAGTCGAGTCTCCGTTTTGAATTCATATGCGGGCGATCGATCTCAGCCGCCCGAAAGCGCTTGCACTACATAAATGCGAGTGTTCGTGCCAACCGGATCCGATAGACGTCGGCGATCGCGCAACGGATTGCCATCGACGAAAACCGCTAGATGCCGACGCAGACCGCCCTGATCGTCGAGGATATAGCCGCGAAGGCGTGGTTCGTCAGCGAACGCAATGGACAACGCCTCATCGACGGAGCGCGCGGCGACCTCCCGCTCGGGCATCGCGATGTGCCGTTGGATCGAGGCGGCGAAGAAAAGGTGCGCCATGTTGGGAATGGGCAGGCGTTTCGGCTGGGGTCTTTAAGTGTAGCCGAAGGCGATGGGATCGGTTTTTCTGCCCATCGCCTAGGTGCGGAACGTATTTGTCCACGCATTTACTCGATGCCGACAATGACGCTCGATGCCTTGAAGATCGCCGAAGCGGTGCTGCCCGCAGCCAGGCCGAGGCGATCGACGCTGTTGTTCGTGATGATCGAAACGATCTGTGCACCGCCTGCCGCTTTGATTACGACTTCGGCGTTGACCGCGCCCTTCGTGACCGAGGCGACCGTGCCTTCGATGCAGTTGCGGGCCGAAACCTTGTTGGCGTCCGCACCGACCATCACCACGACTGACGACGACTTGATCAGCGCGAACGCGTCCGAACCTTGCTTCAGACCCAGCGATGCCGCGCTGCCGTGCGTGATGATCGCGACGAGTTCCAAACCGTCCGCGGTCGTCAGGGTGATTTCGTCGTTGACGGCGCCTGTTTTGACTGCACTGACTTTGCCGGTGAAATGATTGCGCGCGCTTGTTTGCATGTCGATCTCCAAGTACAAGTACCGGACGTTAGCCGGCCAAAATGATTGGTGGGTTTGACGGCATCTAGTCTACTTGCGATAAAACGAACGCCCCAGTGCCACACGCCAATACCGGACATTCGGAATGCGGGGTGCGTTGAGGGGCTTCGCAATACCCCCTCTATAACGACGCGCGCTGACACGCCGGATCGCCCGCGTGTCGCTGGCTGAAACAGCCCAACGTCGCATTCTGGAGCAATAGCCATGGCGCCAAGCTCATGCCGGCGTGGGCATGATCGGCCCCAGCGCCCATCGAGCTTAATTCACAGGCTTGGCATGCATGTTGCAATTTCCGCGCGGCACTGATTTTTTATAGCGGTGTCCACCGCCGAGGGCGACGAGCGTCACCCATGCGGCTTCGTTTGATCACGCTTATGCTGGCGCGATTAATTAGGAATCCTATCTAAAAAGTACGATTTGTAGTTCATTGAATCCATATGAACACCCAGGAGGTAGACAATGAGTAGCAAAAAAATGGTTTGGTCAGTCGCCCTGCTCGGCGCGGTTGTTAGCGCCCCGAGTTTTGCGCAAAGCAGCGTCACGCTTTACGGCGTGCTCGATGCGGGGCTGCTTTACACGAACCGCACACCCGGTACGAGTGCCGGCCATAGCGCAGGCCATCAATTCTCGATCATGGATACGGGCTTGTCTCCGTCCGTATTCGGTCTGATGGGTAGCGAGGATTTGGGCGGTGGCCTGAAGGCGAAGTTCGACCTCGAAAGCGGCATCAGCGTCGCGGACGGCGCCCTGAGCCATTCGAACGGCAACTACTTCGGACGCCAAGCCTGGGTCGCGCTCGATGGCGGCTTCGGCGAGGCAAAAATCGGTTTGCAGTTCTCACCATTCTTCTTGGCCGTCGACGGCTCCGATCCGCGCAACCTGGCGCACTTCGGCAGCGGCCTCATTCCCTATGTCGATAACGTGCTTGCCACGGGCCTATTCAATTCAAACGCGATCTCATACACGAGCCCGACGTTTGCGGGCTTGACGGCTAGCGCGATGCTCGCGCTCGGCGGCCAGGCGGGTAGCTTCCAAGCTGGACGCCAATACTCGGGCAGTCTCACCTATCAGAACGCCGGACTCACGCTCAACGCGGCGATCTATGACGGCAACGGCGGCGGCAGCGTCAATACGCCGCTGCCCAGCACGGTCGCGTTCGTAGGCCGCACGTTCGGCGCCGCTTACACGTTCGGCGCACTGACGGGCAAGGCATCGTTCACGAGCTACAAGGTGGCGGGATCGTTCAGCAACAACGTCTATAGCGGCGGGCTCGATTATCAAGCGAACCCCGCCCTCGATCTGAACGGTGGCGTCTGGTTCACGAGCGATCGCAACAATACGCGCAACCATTCGCTGATGGCCGCGGCCGGCGCCGTCTATAGCCTCTCGAAAGCGACGCAACTTTATGGGCAAGTGGCGATGGTCGATAACCAGGGCGCGATGAACACCGGTTTCGGCCTAAGCGACAACACGGTCTTCGGGTTGCCGGGGACAACCGTGGGCGTCGATCTCGGCGTGCGCCACACGTTTTAAAACCCTTCAAATCGATTTAAAACGTCCTTGAAATAAAACCGCTCGAGCACCGCTTACGGCTGCGGTGCTCGAGCGGATGTTGGCTCAATCAGAAGAACCCAAGCGCCTCTGCTTGATAGCTGACGAGCAGACACTTCGTCTGTTGATAGTTTTCGAGCGCCTTCTTATGCGTTTCACGGCCGATGCCCGATTGCTTGTAGCCCCCGAACGCGGCATGCGCGGGATAAAGGTGATAGCAGTTGGTCCAGACGCGGCCTGCTTCGATCTCGCGGCCCATTCGATACGCACGCGTCCCGTTGCGCGTCCAGACGCCGGCACCCAGGCCATAGAATGTATCGTTCGCGAGTTCGATCGCCTCTTGTTCGTCCTTGAACGTCATCACCGAAGCCACCGGTCCAAAGATCTCTTCCTGGAAGACACGCATCTTGTTGTTGCCGAGCAGCATCGTCGGCTCGATGTAGAAGCCGTCTCCGAGATCGGCATGCGGTGCCGTGCGCGCGCCGCCCGTCAAACATTGCGCGCCCTCGCCCCGGCCGATATCGATGTACGACAAGATCTTATCGAGCTGTTGTTGCGACGCCTGGGCGCCGATCATCGTCTGCATGTCGAGCGGATGGCCGGCCTTGATGTTATTGACGCGCGCGATCGCTTTTTCAATGAAGCGCTCATAGACCGATTCCTGAATCAACACGCGCGACGGACACGTACAGATTTCGCCCTGATTCAGCGCGAACATGGCCAATCCTTCGAGCGCCTTGTCGAGGAACGCATCGTCTTGCTCCAGCACATCGGCGAAGAAGATGTTCGGGCTCTTGCCGCCCAGCTCGACCGTGCTCGGAATCAGGTTGTCTGCCGCCGCGTGCAGAATGCGCTTGCCGACCGGCGTCGAGCCCGTGAACGCCAGCTTTGCGATCCGCTTGTTCGTGGCAAGCGCCTCGCCCGCTTCCTTGCCGAAACCGTTGACGATGTTGATGACCCCGGGCGGGAACAAATCGCCGACGAGCTCCATGAGCACGAGCAGGGAAGCCGGCGTCTGTTCGGCTGGCTTCATGACGACGCAGCAGCCGGCCGCGAGTGCGGGAGCGAGTTTCCAAGCGGCCATCAAAAGCGGGAAATTCCACGGAATGATCTGACCGACGACGCCCAGCGGCTCGTGGAAATGATAGGCGACCGTGTTGTCATCGATCTCCGAAATCGCCCCTTCCTGCGCGCGAATACAACCGGCGAAATAGCGGAAGTGATCGACGGCAAGCGGAAGGTCGGCGGCCATCGTCTCGCGCAGCGGCTTGCCGTTGTCGATCGTCTCCGCGACGGCGAGCAGCTTCAGGTTCTTTTCCATGCGATCCGCCACGGCCAAGAGCAGATTGCCGCGCTCGGTCGTCGAGGTTTTGCTCCACTTGCGGCGCGCGGCGTGCGCGGCATCGACCGCGAGTTCGATGTCCTCGGCGCTCGAACGCGGAATGCGGCAGAACGGCTTGCCGTTGATCGGCGAGACATTTTCGAAATAATTCCCGGCAACGGGCGGCACCCATTTACCGCCGATATAGTTGTCGTACTGCTTGCGGTACGGGAATTCGATGTCTAGACCAAGCTGTTTCAGGTCGAACAAGTCCATCGCACGTCTCCTTTCGATTTCGATCGCGTTTTCTGGAATTCAAGTGACAGCGCCATTCGGCTGCCGGTAGACTTAGGCAACATGCATGCCAATTGGAAACATCGGAGGCGGGCGGGCGGCGGTGCTTTAAACAAAAGCAGAGTGTCGCAAATCTAGACGATTTCTTTTTCGGTTTCGCTTCACGGTGTTTCAGATTAATACAGCCAATGGTTTTCAATGCGCGCCGTTTTCGGGATAGTGCGTACTCACTCGAGCTTGAAAACGACAGGCACGTGGACCCATGCGTCTACGACTTGCCCTGCGCGGTGTGCGGGCACGAAACGCCATGCGGTCACGGCTTGTACAGCCGCTTCGTCGAGCGATGCGTGGCCGCTCGAGGTCGTGATGTCCACTTGCCGAGCGCCTCCATTCGCGAGCACGAGCACGTTGAGCAGCACCGTGCCCTCCCATCCGCGTTGCACTGCGATCGGCGGGTAGTCCGGCGCCGGGTTGTGCAGGTAAGCGGCTTTGAAGAGCGGGGCGCTCTCCGCATCGCTTTCGGCGAGCGACGATGCGTGACTCGCTTGCGGTACCGATGACGCCGACGGTGCGCTCGGCAATTGCGCCGCCCCAAGCGCTTCGCGCGCGGGCTCGACAGCCTGTTTCCGCACCGCTTCGGTTTTCATCGGCTGAAACGCCCGCGAGGAATGCGCATCGTGGCGGCCCGCCATGCGGTTCGCCCGTGCGAGTGCTCGACTAGGCCGCCGGGACTGCTCGTTCGCTTTGTTATGCGATGCAATCGACGCCGTGGCAGCGCTGGAGCGAGGCGCTTCGATCAGCGTCACTATGCGGATGGTCGCTGGCATCGCACGCGCGACGGTAGCCGTGTCGGACTCGGATTTCTGCCGTGACAGATGCACAGCGACGAGGCCATGAAGCGCGAGCACGAGGGCCACGGTCGCGCCTAACCGTCGGTGATCACGCCGCTCGAATGCCGCCTGAGGTTGCATCATGATTGCGCGAACCTCGTTCATTCCCCGCATAGGGTGATCCTCGCAGCAGCGCAACATGGCGTGTACTCGTCAATGCTCGCTCATGGTGACGTAATCTCTCAACCCGACAAACCCCGGCGCGCTCTTCAACCGCTTGATCGCCATCACCTCGATCTGGCGCACGCGCTCGGCAGACAGGTTCAATTGCCGTCCGACTTCACGCAGCGAATATTCGTCCGCGATGCCGATCCCGTAGCGCAGCTTCAACACTTGCGCTTCGCGCGTTGGCAATTGATCGATGGCCGTCGTTACCGCTCGACGCATATGCCGCGCCATCGTGAGCGCTTCGGGCGTCGGCATATCGACATCGGCGATGGCCTCGCCAACCGTCGTGTCGCTTCCTGGCGCGCCGGGCGTTTCCATTGAAACGGGATCGCGAACGATGTTGGCCAGATCGCGGACCTTGCCGAGCGGCACGCCCATCTTCTCGGCGAGCATCGCATGCGTTGGCCTACCGCCCGCACGATGCACATGATCGAGCGTGATGCGGCTCAGTTTGCTCAGCGAATCGGCCGTATGCACCGGTACGCGAATCATCCGCGCTTGATCGCCAAGCGCATGCAGCACGGCCTGGCGGATCCACCAGGTCGCATAGGTGGAAAACTTGAAGCCGCGTCGATGATCGTATCGCTCGATCGCCTTGACAAGCCCGATGTTGCCTTCCTGCACGAGATCGGCTAGCGGCAGTCCGCGATCGATATAACGCCTCGCGATCGCAACGACGAGGCGTAGATTGCCTTTGAGCAATCGCACCCTCGCTTCATCCGCGCGGCGATCGATGGCGCGAAGGCGGTCATGGAAATCTCCGCTTGACTGCACGAACGATCGAGACAGGCGTTCGATCATGCGCGTCGTAAAGCGTAGCGCCGCTAGGCGCGAGGTCAGTTCGCGACGCACGCGCCGATAGGCCGCCGACCCATAGGGCGTGTGCCGTATCGTTTCGCGCAACGCCGCGGCAGCTTCATCGATGCGCGTCAATTGCGCAACGATGGCCTCGCGCCATGCGGGCGAGTCGTCCTGTTCGACGGCGGCGCCCGGCGCGATGTCCATCAATCCCGCCGCATCGGCATCTTCCCCCATGAAGCCGATCACATAAGTGCTGACAGGCGTCTTGCCTTCAGCGATCTCTCGGCTAATCGACGCGAGTTCATCGAGCGCCGCGGGATGAACGGCAAGCTCCATCACGCTCGCTGCGCGCGCCGCTTCAATCTCCTTTGCGAAGCGAAGCTCCTGCTCGCGCGTGAGAAGCGGCATCGCGGACATCTCGCGCAAAAAGAGCGAGATGGAATCGGGCGCCAGTGAGCGAAGGGCTGGCGACTCGTTGACCAAAATGCTCATCGATCACGCGCTCACTTGGCCTGAGCGGAGGCGGTATCCGCATGCCCCGCGGCGAGCGGGCCTGCGTTGAGTTTCGTCGTCGATCCGCGCGCACTGTCGGCAGTCATTTTGGCGGTGCCGGGAGCGTATCCGTTCGAGCTCAGCAGGTACGCCATGATGTCCGCGTATTCCTCGTCCTTGAGCTTGCCCGGACGGTCCGCCGGCATGTTCGTCGACAAGTAGGTGTAGATGCCGCCGATCGTCAGATGCGATCCGCTTGCCGGCGCAAAGGCCGGGCCGCTCAGTGCCGGCGCCGTGACGCCCTGCATGTTCGCGCCGTGACACTTGGCGCACGCATTCCCATAAAGACGCTTGCCGTGCGCAACCTGATTGCGATCGAACGATGGCGACGTCGAAGCGTCTTCCGCTGTGGCGGATATCTTGAGAATGTGTCCGACGCTGCGCGCCGAGTAGGCCGCGTAGCGCGTCATGCCGTGGTGCGCTGCTTCGCGTTCTGCGAGGGGGCCATCCAAGTATGCGAAGCGTGCCGGGCTGGCCTGCGCCGCTTGGACCGACGCCGGCAACGCCCAGGCCTGCGTGAGCGCAGCGAGTCGACCGTCGGCCTGCATCGCATCGAGTGCGTTGTCGGATTTTTGCTTCAACGTCTTCGCCTTCTGATCGAAAGCGAGAACGAGTTGCCAGTCGGAATACGGCGAGCGCGTCTTCCGTACCTCGAAGTGCTGACCCGCATGCGCTTGCTGATAAGCGACCACGGCCGGATACCAGACGATCGCACGCATCGCGCGGCCGCTTGCGACGGCATCGACGGTCTTCGCGGGCGTGTTCTCGAGATCGAAGCGCACGTGCTGCTCTTGCACCGCGATCAATTGCGAAGGGCTGCCATAAGTCGCCGCGACCACATCATTCGCAGCGCTCTCATGCGGCTGCGCACTCGCCTCTACGCTGACGTAATCTGCCCGCAAATAGCCACGCGAGAACAGCATCGCGCTGCTCGCCGCATCGGCGACGGACGAACGCGGAAAGCCCGCGATGACATCGCAGCCGTGGCCGAGCGTTTGGCGCAGTTCCTTCAAGGAGACGCCATCGTCATCGTTGCCGCCTGGTATGCCACCCTCGACGAACGTTGCAGCGATATCGGCCGTCTTGAACGTTTCCTGCGCGACGACCTTGTCGAGCGCGGCTGAAGGACTGCCTGGAAACGTGCAGATATGAATCGGAGGCGCCGCGAATGCGGACGACGGAGCGATGGTGAAGCCGACGGCGGCCACCGCAGCCGCCGCAATTTGATGAAGATGCGTTTTCATGATCGTGAATTCGATGGGTGCCGCGCCGCGCCACGGTCGCCGCGCCAAGCGGGCGGCCGTGACACAAGCTCGGGAAACGAAGCTGCCGAATACGGCTGGCTAGTCGAGACTTTCAAGCCAAGCTGAAAGCATCAACCGCGATGCAAGGCGAACACATAGAGCGTGCCGCCACGCGGTACCTTGTCGGCGACCTTCGCCATCGGCCCGCCCCAGATCGGATTCGCGCCGCCGTAACCGGCGAGCACCGCCACATACTCTTGACCGTTCGCCTCGAAGACGGACGGCTGAGCGACGATGCCGCTCGCCAGCTTCGGGCTCTGCCAGAGGACCTTGCCCGTCGCTTCATCGAACGCGTAGAGGTGACCGTCGAGCGAGCCGCTGAACGCGAGGCCGCCGGCCGTGCTTGCCACGCCGCCGTTCCAGGGCATCTTGCTCCAGTGGCTCCAAACCTTCTTGCCCGTGTTCACATCGATCGCCTGCAACTCGCCGTAGCCCTTGCTGCCGGGTTCGGGCTGGATCTCGAAGCCTTCGCCGAGATACGGCAGGCCTTCCATGTAGCTAACCGACTTGCCCGACAGGCTCATGCACGCATGCAGCGACGGCACGAACGCCAGATGCTTCTCCGGATCGTACGAGATGGACCACCAGTTCTTGCCGCCGAGGAAGCTGGGGCACGTATTGATCGTGGTGCCGACGTTGGGGTACTTCGATTCGTCCTCGATCGGTTCGCCGTCATGCGAATAACCGGTGACCGATGTCGCCTTCACGAACGGATTCGCATAGATCAGCTTGCCCGTCGAGCGATCGATCGCATGAAAGAACCCGTTCCGATCCGCGTGAATGACTGCATCGTAGTCCTTGCCGCCGTATTGAATGTTCGCGAGGATCGGCGTGTTCACGCCGTCGTAGTCCCACGTATCGTTACGCGTGTACTGGTAATGCCATTTGATGTCGCCGGTTTTCGGATCGAGGGCGAGCAGCGAATCGCTATAGAGGTTGTTGCCCGGCCGAAGCTTCGCGAGCCACGGCCCCGGGTTGCCGACGCCCCAGAAGAGCGTCTTCGTCGCCGGATCGAACGTGCCCGTCAGCCACGATGCGCCGCCGCCATGCTCCTGCATGCCGTCGGGCCACGTGTCGCCGCCCTTTTCCTTCGCGCCCGGAATCGTCACGCGCTTCCAAAGCACATTACCGTCGTTCGGATCGAGCGCGGCGATGAAGCCGCGCGCGCCATACTCGCCGCCCGAATTGCCGACGACAAGCGCGCCGTCGAGCGCGAGCGGCGCGAGCGAGAACGCGTAGCCTGTGCCCGGATCGAACATTTGCTTCTTCCAGGCGACGGCGCCCGATTGGGCATCGAGCGCGACGATCTCACCGTTAAGCATCGCGAGGTAAGCGTTCTTGCCATAGAGCGCGACACCGCGATTCACGACATCGCAGCAGGCATTCTTGAACGCCTCGGGGCCGAGGTTCGGCTCGTACTTCCACAGCGATTTGCCCGTGGCCGCATCGAAAGCATAGACATTGTCCTTAGGCGTGGTGACGAACATATAGTTGCCATTGACGATCGGCGTGGCCTCGAAGCCCTGCTGCAAATCGGCCGGAAACTTATAGCTCCAGGCGAGTTCGAGGTGCTTCACGTTCGACGTGTCGATTTTCTTCGCGGGGGAATGCGATTGCCCGTCGTAGGTGCGGTAGTAGGTGAGCCAACCCGGATCGGACTGGGCGTTCGAGAGACGGTCGAATGTGACCGGAGGGTAGTCGCCCGATGCATCCGAGAGTTGCGGGGCGAGGCCGACGGCCGCAAACGCGCATGCCGCAAGCGCCTTTCGCCAATGAGCTTGAGCGGCCGAAGCAGAACTGCTATTCATGTGTGTCTCCTAGGTCGACTGAAGCCGGTCCCTCGGCGCCTCTTCCGTTCTCGTGCGTCGCATTCGAAGGGAGCCGGTGCTTTGGAACCTACTGCTGTCTCATGCAGGGATTGGTTCGTTGATATATCGCGGCGTGTCTCAATCGAGTGTGGATGCCCGCACATGAGCGATGGCCGCGGACGACGCTGAACGCAAAGGGTGTGCCATCGCAGATGCAATGCGCTGCGAAGGGCTCGCGGCCATCATTCGCTTATGCGCGGTGCTCATCGGCCGCAATCGGCTCATCGGAACAGCCGTTCAAAACTGCGACACCTCGGATGAAGCCGATGTCGCGAAACGAAACACGGTGTTCGTCGTGAGACATCGCCCTCGCGTCTGGCCGTACTTCGGATTCTCTTCATCTCGACGGTCGCCAATGCATGCACCTTATTGCGCAAGCATTGGCATGGTTTTCGCACCATCGGGAGCAGACGCCGATACACCGAGATCGACGCAGGGAGGAGACGATGAGACGGTTAAGGACCGTGGTGGAAAAATGGCTGGCACCCGCGCCGGCGACACCCGTGCGTGTCACACGAATCGCCGGCGGTGCAGAGGGAAGGTCGAGCGTGCGCGTGGAGGTCGATGGTCCGCGCGGCCCGATTTGCCTGCACTTCTTCCGCCATAGCGATGGCGCCTGGCAGGTGTTTCCTCCCGTGCGTGTCGGTCTCACGATGGGCAGCTATACGGCGGCAACCGAATGATTCAGCTCGCGAATCAAGTTGCCGCCGGTTCAACGATTAGGAGTACGAAACATGTTGATGCTGGGCAGCGATATAACGGGCGTGCGTCGAAGCGGCGTGCACGCCTTGCGCGTTGCCTCGCCACGAGTGCGCTCGCGGGGCTATCGCCCCTTGCGGCCGCGCAAACCAGCTCCGCGGGAGCGCTGCCCGTTATCGCAGCTTCGAACGGCATCACCGTCAGCGCGGTTAGCGCGACGCTCGAGCCGGTTGTCGTAATCGGAACGACACCGCTCGTCGGCATCGGCTTGCCGCTTTCACAGGTGGCCGCCAACGTACAGGCCGTCAAAGCGCGGCAACTCGATTCGCAGCACCGCGAGACACTGACCGATTACTTCGAGAAGAACCTGCCGAGCGTCGACGTGGGCGACGCCCAAGGCAACCCGTACCAAGCCAACATCAACTATCGAGGCTTTACCGCCTCGCCGTTGCTTGGCGCGCCCGAAGGGATATCGGTCTTCATGGACGGCGTGCGGATCAACGAGCCGTTCGGCGACGCCGTGAACTGGGATTGGATCCCGCAGAAAGCCATCGACACCATCGCGCTCGTTCCCGGTTCGAGCCCGATGTTCGGCCTGAACACGCTCGGCGGCGCGATCGCCATTTCGACGAAGAACGGCAGACACGATCCCGGCGGCGACATCGAGCTGACCGGCGGGTCGTGGGGCCGCAAGAGCGCCGAAATCGAGCAAGGCGGCACGATCGGCTCGAACCTCGATTACTACTTGACCGGCAACGTCGCGAATGACGGCGGCTGGGCCGACCACAACGCGAGCCGCGTGCGCCAGGCATTCGGCAAACTTCGCTATGCCGATGCCGATACGACGATTTCGTTTTCGGCAGGCGGCGCCGACAACGACTTACAAGGCACACAGACAGTGCCGCGCTCGTTCCTCGACAACACCCGCCAGGCCTATACGTTTCCGGATAAGAATTTGAACAGCGTCGGCTATGCGACGCTATCCGGCGAACACTACTTCAACGACAACACCGAGCTGAGCGGCAACGTCTACATCCGCCGCTTCGTCAGCCGAAACATCAGCAGCAATAACAACCGCGACTACGGCGCACTGCAGCCCGACGGCTCGATCGACACGCTCGAGGGAAGCAACGTGAAGTCGATGGTCGGGACCGATAGCTACGGAGGCAGTCTGCAATTGACGCTGCTCGGCAAACTCGGCGGCATGCAAAACCAACTCATCGCCGGCGTCGCCGCCGATTTTGCGAACTCGCATTACACGAAGTCGACACAGGACGCGCAATTTACGGCGACGCGGGCGGCAATCGGCATCGGCGACTACGTTCAGAACGTCAACGCAAAAACGCGCGATGCCAATCTGGCCGCCTATCTGCAAGACACGCTTTCGCTCACGAAACAATGGACGTTGACGCTCTCCGGACGCTACAACTGGGCGAAGGCAAAGATCGGCGATGAAAGCGGGGTGCAGCCGAGGCTCGACGGCAGTCACGTGTTTTCGCGTTTGAATCCGGCCATCGGCGTGACGTGGAATCCAACGCCAGCGTTCACCGCCTATGCGGCCTATAACGAAGGCATGCGTACGCCCACTGCGATCGAACTTGCTTGCGCCGATCCAACCGCGCCGTGCTCGCTGCCGAACGACTTCGTCTCCGACCCGGCGTTGGCCCCCGTCGTTTCGAAGACGATCGAGGCCGGCATGCGCGGGCGCATCGGCAGCGCGACGAACTGGAGCGCGGCGGTCTATCGCACGACGCTTTACAACGACATCGCGTTCATCAGCGCGCCGGCGGCGAGTCAGGGATTCTTTCAGAACGTCGGCAAGACACGCCGCCAAGGCTTCGAAATTTCGGGCCATACACGACTAGGCAAGTTCGACGTGACAGCGAACTACAGCTACATCGACGCGACTTACCGCTCGAGTTGGGCCGAGAGCAGCCGAAGCAACTCGAGCGCCGACGCGGGCGGCAACATCACCGTGCGGCCCGGCAACCACCTTCCCGGCATTCCAGCCAACACGGTGAAGCTGCGGCTCGACTACGCTGCGACGCCGAAATGGACGGTCGGAACGAACGTGACCTACCGTAGCGGCGTCTATGCGCAAGGCGACGAGAACAACGAAGACGTGAACGGCAAGATTTCGGGCTACGTTTTGGTCGATTTCGATACGAGTTATCAAGTGACCAAGCGCTTGCGCGTCTTCGCGACGGTAAGCAACGTGTTCAACAAGCGCTATGCGAGCTACGGCGTGCTCGGCCGGAACTTCTTCAATGGCCCGGGCCATACGTTCGACGGACTCGCCTCCGTCAGCGAACAATTCGTCGGGCCAGGCGCTCCAAGGGGAGCATGGCTAGGGATGCGCTATGCGTGGAATTAGCCGGCCGAGGCAAGATGCTTGCGTCGACGGAATCGGGGGTATTCCCCCATATTCGCTGACACGTTCGAGCGTCATCGTAATAAGTCGATGTCCTCGCATGGCGCTGTAAACTTGCACGGAGGGTGTCGCACGACGGTTTCTAGCTGGCGCACATTTTGCTCTCATCTGAGTCAAAAGCGTATGGCTGCGAGCCGACGCACGATCAGGAGGAGACAATGCGCAACGTCGTACATCGCCCCGCGCATCCCGTGGCGGGCGGCGAATCGGGTTGGCCTACGCCGTGCATTCAAAAAGCGCACGAACGCTCGGCGGGCTACGGCCTCGTGACGAGCACGCGGCCCGACTACGACATCCTGCCCGCCTCCGAGCTCGCGCTCAAAGTCGAACAGAACCGCATCCTTTGCGCGCATGCGATGCCCGTGATGGAGACGCTGCGCGAACAGATCGTCAATACCGAAAGCATGGTGGTGCTGACCGACGCGCAAGGGCTCATCCTGCATTCGATCGGCGACGACGACTTTCTCGCCCGCGCGGCGAAGGTCGCGCTGCGTCCCGGCGCGCAATGGTCGGAGGATAAGCAAGGCACGAACGCGATCGGCACGGCGATCACCGAGCGCAATGCGACCGTCGTGCATGGCGATCAGCATTTTCTTGCGGCGAACCATTTTCTGACTTGCTCGAGCGTGCCGATCCTCGATCCGTACGGGGATCTCATCGGCGTGCTCGACGTGACGGGCGATTACCGCAGCTACCATCAGCACACGATGGCGCTCGCTAAGATGTCCGTACAGATGATCGAGAATCATCTGTTTGCGTCGACGTTTCGCGACACGCTGCAGGTGGCCTTTCATAGCCGGCCCGAATTTCTTGGGACGCTGATGGAGGGAATTGCTGCGTTCACGGGCGACGGGCGATTCTTGTCGGCCAATCGCAGTGCTCAGTTTCAGCTCGGTATGCCGCTCGCGGCGTTGCGCGCGCATACGCTGTCGTCGCTGTTGGGTGTAAGTAGCGCCGAGCTCGTCGATCGCTTGCGCGCTAGCCGCGACACGATTCTCTCGATGAATCTGCACAACGGTGCGGTGGTTTGCGCGAGCGTGACGTTCCGGCGCGAACTGCTCATGGCCAGCGGCTGGCAAAGCGAAGCGCGCCGCGATATGAACTCACCGGCGCAACCGTGCGCCGCGCAGGCAGCGCGGAGCAGCCTGAGGACGCTGCGGCTTGAACAACTCGATACCGGTGACCCGCAAATCGCGGCCGTCATCACGAAGGTGCGGAAGGTAATCGGCAAGGACATTCCGTTGCTGATTACGGGCGAGACGGGGACGGGCAAGGAACTGCTGGCGCAGGCGATTCACAACGAATCGCCGCGACGCTCGGGGCCGTTCGTCGCGGTGAATTGCGCTTCGATTCCAGAGACGCTGATCGAGTCGGAGCTGTTTGGTTACGAGGAAGGCGCGTTTACCGGCGCGCGGCGTAAGGGGGCTGTCGGCAAGATCGTGCAAGCGCACGGGGGCACGCTGTTCCTCGATGAAATCGGCGATATGCCATACCCGCTTCAGGTTCGGCTGCTGCGCGTGCTGCAAGAACGTGTCGTGAATCCGCTTGGGTCGACGAAGACGATTCCTGTCGATATCGCGATCGTCTGTGCGACGCACCGGGATTTGCGCGAGATGATCGCGCAGAACCGCTTCCGCGAAGACCTTTACTACCGGTTGAATGGGCTCATCGTCAAGCTGCCGCCATTGCGCGAACGGAAGGATCTCGCCGTGGTGATCGGGAAGATGCTGGAGCGCGAGGCGCTCACAGGTGGCAATGGGCAGTGCCTGACCGTTGCGAAGGAAGTCATGACGTTGTTCGAGCGTTGCGCGTGGCCCGGGAATTTCAGGCAGCTTGGCAATTTACTGCGGACGGCCGCAGCCATGGTCGATGAAGACGGAGAGATCAGGCGCGAACATCTTCCCGACGACTTCTTCGACGATCTGCGCAAGGTCGAGGCGGCGCAACCGCAAGCAGACGTTGTCGAGGAAGCGGCTGGGCCGCAAAGCACGCGATTGCACGATGTGGCAGCCCAAGCGATATCGGCCACGCTTGCCAAGTATGGGGGCAATGTGTCGGCTGCGGCGCGTGCGCTCGGGGTTTCGCGCGCTACGCTCTATCGGAAGATGCCCGGTGTCGTGCCTCCTAAAGGCGCGGATCGGGACTGATCGTTCGTTTCCTGGTTCCTCGCTTGTCGAGCATCGAGTCTCATTCGCCGGTGTCGCATTTTGCGACAGTTGTCGCCGATTGCGACATCAACTGTCGCACGCGTGCGTTGCTCGCTTTGCTTTTATCGATTGCACCACGCGTCGCCTTCGGCACAGGCCTTGCTTTTACGGTTCGGCCGCGCACGCCAAGCAACCCTGGCTGTTCAGCTTCAACCCTATCAATCCGTCGATGCCCGATTCCATCGAAAAGGCCGCACTCGTGATGGACTATGCCCACGCCGCGCCCGGCGCACCGTTGCGCCCCCGCCTTCGTTCCATGTTCAGGCTGCAGTGGGAAACGCAGCAGGACGCTTATGTGTTGCTCTACCCCGAAGGAATGGTCAAGCTCAATCCCAGCGCCGGGCAGATCCTCGTTCGGTGCGACGGGACGCGCGAGCTCGACGAAATCATCACCGAACTCGAAGATCTGTTCAACGCGCAGGATCTCGCACCCGATGTTTATCGGTTTCTCGATCATGCGCGGCAGCGGGGGTGGGTGGATTGAGACGCTAGGCGTGCTGTGAGCGACGCCGCAGCCCGCCGCCTATTCCCATCCTTCAAGCCGAAGCGTCGATCTCACGAGACGCTGCTCTTCCTGTTCGATCTCGCGCAGGCACTTAGCCACGCTTCGCGTATGTTCGCTTGCCGCCCGGCGAGCCTGATCGGGCAATTTGCCGAGCACCGCGTTATATAGCCTCGCGTGCTGCCGGTCGATCGTGCGCTTTTCCGCCTCGCGGTGATACAGGTTATTCACCGACGCGAACACCGAGCTCAGCAATAAGTCCGTCAGCGATTGCAGTGTATGAACGAGGACGGGATTGTGCGACGCCTCGCAAATCGCAAGGTGAAAAGCATGATCGAGCCGAGCGTGTGTTTCCGCGCCGCACTCGCCGGCGTGGGTCATCTCCTCGTAACGGCGCGTGATCAGCACATAGTCGGCGGTCGTGCCGCGCAGCGCTGCCAGGCGCGCCGATTCGGCTTCGAGCAGGCCGCGTACTTCGAAAAGATCATAGAGCGTGCGCGGCTGGGACGCGAGCAGATGCATCATCGGCGTCGTACGCTCTCGCGCGGCCAGGCGCGCGACGAACGAGCCGCGCCCATGACTCGTCTCGATGATGCCGCGCGCGCGCAGCAGCTGCAGCCCCTCGCGCAGTGCAGCGCGCGAGACGCCCAGCTTTTCAGTCAAGCGCCGTTCCGACGGCAGCGCCTGCCCTTCTTTGAGCACGCCATCGACAATCAGTTTTTCGATGCGCTCGGCCACGACATCCGCGACGTGGCGAACCACCTTCTCATCAGGCACATCTTCCACTGGTATGACCACCTATTTCCATAATCGGGCGACACCCGTCTTCCGCCCGCAGTACCTCATCTTACGCGCTGTTTCAGCCATACCGAAAAGTCGCTCACCAAAAAAACTGGTATGACCACTCCTTTTCCCGATGGACAGATCCGCGGGCCAGCGTCCAACATCCGCGACACCGCCACATGTACCGCTGGAAGACGGTGGTCACCAGGGAAATCGAATGAGTTTCATCTACGAGGAAAGGATCGACGGCGCACTGGCATCCGTCGATCGGGAAGCGTTCATCGCGGCGCTCTCGAACCTCTCACCGAACATGGAAGTGCTGCATGAGTTGGAAGACCTGCGCCCGTATGAGTGCGACGGGCTTTCCGCGTATCGCACCGTCCCGCTTTGCGTCGTGCTGCCGCAGACGGTCGACGAAGTTTCGGCCGTACTGAAGCTCGCCGCGTCGCACGGGGTACCGGTCGTCGCGCGCGGCGCGGGCACCGGGCTTTCGGGAGGTGCGCTGCCGCTCGAGAAGGGCATTTTGCTGGTGATGGCGAAGTTCAACCGCATCCTCGACATCGACGCGGCGGCCGGCATCGCGCGCGTGCAGCCGGGCGTGCGCAATCTCGCGATCTCCCAGGCAGCCGCCCCTTACGGCCTTTACTACGCCCCCGATCCGTCGTCGCAGATCGCCTGCTCGATCGGCGGCAACGTGGCCGAGAACGCGGGCGGCGTACATTGCCTCAAATACGGTTTGACGGTGCACAACATCCTCAAGGTCGATATCGTCACGATCGATGGAGAGCGTCTGACGCTCGGGGCCGAATCGCTCGACAGTCCCGGCTTCGATCTGCTCGCGCTTTTCACAGGCTCGGAAGGATTGCTCGGCGTCGTCGTCGAAGTCACCGTCAAGCTGCTGCCCAAGCCGCAGAGCGCGAAGATGCTGATGGCGAGCTTCGACAACGTCGAGACGGCCGGCAACGCGGTCGCACAGATCATCGGCGCGGGCATCATCCCCGGCGGGCTCGAAATGATGGACACCCTCGCCATCCGCGCCGCCGAGGATTTCATTCACGCCGGTTATCCCGTCGATGCGGAAGCGATCTTGCTCTGCGAGCTCGATGGTGCAGCCGGCGATGTCGACGAAGACATCGCAAGCGTGAGCGCGCTCCTCGCCCATGCGGGCGCCACGCACATTCAAATCGCTCGCGACGAGGCCGAACGGCTTCGTCTCTGGGCGGGACGCAAGAACGCGTTTCCCGCCGTCGGCCGCATTTCGCCCGACTATTACTGCATCGACGGCACGATTCCGCGCCGCGCACTGTCGCGCGTGCTCAAAGGTATCGCGGCGTTTTCCGCCGAATATGGCCTGCCCGTTGCCAACGTCTTTCATGCGGGCGACGGCAATCTGCATCCGCTGATCCTTTTCGATGCGAACCGGCCCGGCGAACTCGAGCGCACGGAGGCGCTGGCGGGCAAGATCCTCGCGCTCTGTGTCGAAGTCGGCGGCAGCATCACGGGCGAGCATGGCGTCGGCCGCGAGAAGATCAACCAGATGTGCGTGCAGTTTTCGGGCGACGAAATCGAGTTCTTTCATGCCGTAAAGGCCGCCTTCGATCCGGCGCGGCTGCTCAATCCGGGCAAGAACATCCCGACGCTGCATCGGTGCGCCGAGTTCGGCGGCATGCACGTGCATCACGGCAAGCTGCCGTTTCCCGAACTGGAGCGCTTCTGATGCGACGCGAATTCAATTCAGCCGATCGCAGCGAAGCGCTGCTGCAAACGGTACAAGAGGCCATCGAGGCAGGCACGCCGCTCTCGATCCGCGGCGGCGGGACGAAAGCCTTTCTCGGCCGTCCTTGCGACGCATCGGACTTGCGCGAAATCGACACGCGCGGCCACTGCGGCATCGTGAGCTACGACCCCACCGAGCTCGTCATCACCGCCCGCGCCGGCACGCCGCTCGCGGAAATCGAAGCCACGCTCGACGAAGCCGGCCAAATGCTGGCCTGCGAGCCGCCCTTGTTCGATGGCCAAGCCACGGTTGGCGGCATGGTCGCTACCGGACTGTCGGGCCCGCGCCGCCCATGGGCCGGCTCCGTCCGCGACTTCGTGCTTGGCTGCCGGATCGTCACCGGCCACGGCAAGCACCTGCGCTTCGGCGGCCAGGTCATGAAGAACGTTGCGGGCTTCGACGTCTCGCGTCTCGTTGCCGGCAGCTTCGGCTGCCTGGGTCTCATCACCGAGGTCTCGCTGAAAGTGCTGCCGAAGCCGCGTGCGACGCTCGATCTCACATTCGACATGTCAGCAGCCGATGCCCTGCGCAACCTTGCGCAATGGCGGCTTGAAGGCGTGCCGCTTGCCGGCGCCTGTCACCTGGACGGCCAGCTACGGTTACGGCTCGAAGGAGGCGAAAGCTCGGTGCGCAGCGCCTACGAGCGCCTTGGCGGGAGCGTCTGCGACGGCGCGTTCTGGGCCGACCTGCGGGCGATGAAGCTGCCGTTTTTCGCCCGCCCCGAAGCGCTCTGGCGGCTTTCGGTGCCGGCTTCGGCACCGCTCGTCGATCTGCCAGGCGAGGTGCTGCTCGATTGGGGCGCCATGCAGCGATGGCTCAAGACCGGCGCACTGACTGCAACCGTGCGCGCGGCAGCGCAAACGCTCGGCGGCCATGCGACCTGCTTTACGCCCGGGATCACCGATAACCCGTTTCATCCCCTGCCCGCCGCGCTGCTCAACGTGCATCGGCAGTTGAAGGCGCAGCTCGACCCGCATGGGATCTTCAACCCCGGCCGTCTTTACGCGACCGTCTAAGCCGAAGTTTCGATGCAAACCAACCTCAGCGAAGAAGCCCGCACGATTGCCCGAGTCGACGAAGCCGAGGCCATTCTGCGCGCCTGCGTCCATTGCGGCTTCTGCAATGCGACCTGCCCCACTTACCAAGTGCTCGGCAACGAACTCGACGGGCCGCGTGGCCGGATCTACCTAATCAAGCAACTGCTCGAAGGCAAGGATGCCGGTGCGAGCACGCAGACCCACCTGGACCGGTGCCTGACCTGCCGCAATTGCGAAACGACCTGCCCCTCGGGCGTGCGATATCACACGCTGCTCGACATCGGCCGCGCCGAACTCGAGCGGCGCACCACGCGTCCCGCGAAAGAACGGCTCGTGCGCGCAGCCTTGCGCCGGGTCATCCCGGAGCCGGCGCGCTTCGCGGCGCTGCTCAAAGCCGGCCAGGCCGTGCGTCCACTGCTGCTGGGCAAGCTGCGCGAAAAGATTCCCAAAGCGCCGAAGGCCACGCAGGCGCGGCCGCCTGTGCGCCATGCGCGCCGGATGCTGATGCTCGAAGGGTGCGTGCAGCCGTCGTTATCGCCGAATACCAACGCGGCCACGGCACGTGTCCTCGACAAGCTTGGCATCAGCGTGACGCCCGCTATGGAAGCGGGCTGTTGCGGCGCGACGGAGTACCACCTCAACGCGCAGAACGATGGACTCGACCGGGCGCGCATCAATATCGACGCCTGGTGGCCGCACATCGAAGCGGGCGCGGAAGCGATCGTGCTGACGGCAAGCGGCTGCGGCGCCTTCGTGAAGGAATACGGCGATCTCCTGCGCGACGACCCGGCCTACGCCGAAAAAGCCCGGCGCGTGAGCGAGCTCGCACGCGATCTCGTTGAAGTGCTTGCGGCCGAACCGCTCGATGCGCTGCACGCCGGCGGCGCCTGCGGCAGTGCGGGGAGCGGGAGCCCGAGTAAGAGCAAAACCGCGAGCCGCGTCGCCGTGCACTGCCCCTGCACGCTCCAGCACGCGCAAAAGCTCGGGGGCGCGGTCGAAACGGTGCTGCGGCGCCTCGGTTTCGATCTCACCGATGTTGCCGACGCGCACCTGTGCTGCGGCTCGGCTGGCACTTACTCGATTACCCAGCCCCAGCTAGCCCGCACGTTGCGAGACCAAAAGCTCGACGCGCTCGAAGCCGGCCGTCCCGACACGATCGTGACGGCCAATATCGGCTGCCAAACGCACTTGGCCAGCGCTGGGCGTACTTCCGTACAGCACTGGATCGAACTCGTCGATGCGTCGCTGAACCAGCGAATGCCATCGCACGCCGGATCTGCCCCGAAGCCTTAACAAAGCCCTAGTAGAAAGAGAGTTGCCATGCAAAGCAAACCCGTACTCGGTACCGCCGAAGTCAACGACATCCTTACCGCAGCCCGTGCCGAAGCTGAGCAGCACGGCTGGGCCGTGTCGATCGCCGTCGTCGACGACGGTGGTCATCCGCTCGGCCTCGTGCGCCTCGATGGCGCATCGCCCGGCAGCGCCTACATCGCGACGGAGAAGGCCCGCACGTCGGCGCTTGGCCGCCGCGAATCGAAGGTCTATGAGGACATGATCAATGGCGGACGCACCGCCTTTCTGAGCGCACCGCTTCAGGCCACGCTGGAAGGCGGTGTGCCCGTTATCGTCGATGGTCAGTGCATCGGCGCAGTGGGCGTCTCGGGCGTGAAATCGGACCAGGACGCGCAAGTCGCGAAAGCGGGTATCGCACGTGTCGTGCAGCCCCAAGGCTGACGCGCGCCTGCTGTCGAAGCGACTCACCGACCAGAGAAACACAAGCACCACACTACCTCGCATCAGCATGAATAACCTGATTCACCAATACGGCCTGCGTGTCGCACAGCCGCTCGTTCGATTCATCGAAGACGAGGCCCTCCCGGGTACCGGCCTCGACCGCGAAGCATTTTGGCAAGGCTTCTCTTCGATCGTCCACGTGCTCGCCCCGCGCAATCGCGCGCTGCTCGCCGAGCGCGATCGCCTGCAAAAGGCGCTCGACGACTGGCACCGCGCTCATCCGGGCCCCGTACGCGACATGCCGGCTTACCGCGCATTCCTCGAAGAGATCGGCTATCTCACGCCCGCACCGGAACGCGTACGGGTGACGACCGAAGGCGTCGATGCCGAGATTGCCGAGCAAGCAGGCCCGCAACTCGTCGTGCCGCTTTCGAACGCACGCTACGCACTCAATGCCGCGAACGCACGCTGGGGCAGCCTGTACGACGCGCTGTATGGGACCGATGCGCTGCCCAAAGACGATGGCACGCCGAACAGCAACGCTTACAACCCCACGCGTGGCGCGCGTGTGATTGCGTATGCCCGCGCCTTCCTCGACAACGCTGCGCCGCTCGCCAGCGGCTCGCATAGCGACGCGACCAGCTACACGGTCCGCGACGAACAGCTTGTCGTGAGCACAGCGGGCGGCGAGACGCCACTTGCGACGCCTGCTCAGTTCGCGGGCTTCCGAGGCGAACCCCATGCACCCACGGCGATTTTGCTGAAGCATCATGGCCTGCACATCGAAATCCAGATCGATGCCTCGACGGAAATCGGCCGCAGCGATCGGGCGGGCGTGACGGACGTGCTGCTCGAAGCGGCGATCACGACGATTATCGACTGCGAGGATTCGGTTGCCGCCGTTGACGCCGACGACAAAGTTGCGCTCTATCGCAACTGGCTCGGCCTCATGCAGGGCACGCTGACGGAAGAAGTGACGAAGGGCGGCACGACGTTCACGCGCAAGCTCAACGAAGATCGCATCTACCGCGCGCCTGACGGCGGGACGCTCACACTGCCTGGCCGCTCGCTGCTGTTCGTGCGCAACGTCGGGCACCTGATGACGATCGGCGCCGTGCTCGACCGGGAAGGCAATCCGATTCCCGAGGGCATCCTCGATGGTGTCGTCACCGTGCTTTGCGCTCTGCACGATCGCCAGAACAAGCGCAACTCGCGCGCGGGCTCGATCTACATCGTGAAGCCGAAGATGCATGGGCCCGCCGAAGTGGCCTTTGCGAACGAACTGTTCGAACGAATCGAACATCTCTACGGCCTGCCGCGCGACACGCTCAAGATGGGTGTCATGGACGAAGAGCGCCGCACGAGCGTCAACTTGGCGAGCTGCGTCGCCGCGGCGCGCAACCGTATCGCATTCATCAACACGGGCTTTCTCGACCGCACGGGCGACGAAATCCATACGGCGATGGAAGCCGGTCCCGTAATGAGAAAGGGCGACATGAAGACTTCGGCCTGGATCAAAGCCTATGAGCGCAACAACGTGCTCGTGGGCCTCGCTTGCGGCTTGCGCGGGCGCGCGCAAATCGGCAAAGGGATGTGGGCCATGCCCGACATGATGCATGCGATGCTCGAACAAAAGGCCGCACAGTTGCGCGCGGGCGCCAATACGGCGTGGGTACCTTCGCCGACGGCCGCGGTGCTGCACGCGATGCACTATCACCAAGTCGACGTGCAGGCCGTGCAGCAGGCGCTCGAAAACACCGATTACGCGAGCGAACGCGATGCGCTCCTCGACGGACTGCTGACCGTTCCCGTCGTCGAGCAGGCGCAGTGGTCGAAGGAAGAGATCCGCAACGAGGTGGAAAACAATGCCCAAGGCATCCTCGGCTATGTCGTGCGCTGGATCGATCAAGGTGTGGGCTGCTCGAAGGTGCCTGACATCAACAACGTCGGCCTCATGGAAGATCGCGCGACGCTGCGTATCTCGAGCCAACACATTGCCAATTGGCTGCGCCACGGCGTGATGGACGAAGCGTTCGTGAAGCAGACGTTCGAGCGCATGGCGGCCGTCGTCGATGAACAGAATGCCGGCGATCCGATGTACCGCCCGATGGCCACGAATTATGCCGGCTCCGTCGCGGTCAAGGCTGCCTGCGCACTGGCGCTCGAGGGCCGGGATCAACCTAGTGGTTATACGGAGCCTCTGCTGCATCGGTTCCGGCTTCAGGCCAAGGCCCAATCGCCAAATTAAAAATCGCGTGCAATGCGGGTAAAGCCGCGTTGCACGCCCGCGCAAGATGCGGGATTCATGGACCGGTTCTTTTTACGAAAGAACCGTTCTGTTGCAAGCGGGGGAGATCCCCTGTCCCAGTCGGGACAGTTAGTTTCAAAAGACTATATCGGCCGGTAAGGCCGTTTCAGGAGACGTAATGAATCCAACATTGGTGCTACCACCGGGAACGGTATTCGCCCAGCCGCTTACGCCGGTTGCGAATTCGCTCTTGCTGTCGTTTCTCGTTGCCATCGTACCCATCGCTGTTGCGCTCGTGATGCTGGGGGTGTTCCGGCGTCCGGCGTGGCAAGCGTCGCTCGCGGGCCTCGCCGCCGGCCTCGCGATTGCGATCGGGATCTGGGACATGCCCGCCGGCCTTGCGTTCAACGCGGTTAGCGCCGGCATGACGCTCGCGCTGATCCCCGTCATGTGGATCGTCTTCAACGCGTTGCTGCTCTACAACATCGCCGTTAAAAGCGGGCGGTTCGATCAGTTCCGGCAGTGGATGCTCGACCACTTGCCCGACGATCGCCGCCTCGTGCTAGTCGTCGTCGCGTTCTCGTTCGGATGTTTGCTTGAAGGGATCGCTGGATTCGGCACCCCCGTTGCGATCACGAGTGCGCTTTTGATCGGGCTTGGGTTTCCCGCACTCGAAGCGCTAACGTTCACGCTCATTTTCAACACGGCGCCGGTTGCGTTTGGTGCGCTGGGTGTTCCGATCACGGTGCTCGGCGCCGTTACGTCGCTGCCGCCCGCTGCCCTCGGCGCGATGGTCGGACGGCAGTTGCCGTTCTTCGCGCTGCTGCTGCCGTTTTACTGCGTCGGCATTTACGGCGGGTGGCGGTCGATTCGTCAACTGTTTCCGGCACTGCTTGTATCGGGCGGCAGCTTTGCGCTCGCGCAGTTCGTCACGTCCAATTTTCTTGGGTATCAGCTTACGGACGTGCTTTCTTCGCTCACCTCGTTGATCGTTACGGTCGGGTTTTTGAAGGTGTGGAAGCCGGAATTCAATGCTGAGTTCGCGATGTCACGTAGCGGTACGCGTAGCGGCGGCGGTTCTGCTCGTGCTGGAAAGCCCGTCGATGTTGAAGAGATCGGTGGGTCCGGTGATGCGGCGGTTGCAGTTTCCGCGGGCGCCAAGGTCGAGCGCCGTCATGGCACGCAACGCATCGGCTACGGCGGCTGGCTGCCGTGGCTCATCGTGTCTGCGATCGTGATCTTCTGGGTCCATGCAGGTGTCGCGTCGATCGGCGACGTCAAGGTCAAATGGCCGGGGCTGCATAACGCCGTTTATATGACGCTTTATCACAAGTCCTATGCGGCGGTTTGGGACTTCCAGCCGCTCGGCACAGGCACGGCGATATTGCTTGCAGCGATCATCACGGCGCTGTGGACGCGATTGTCGGTGAAGGACTTCTTCGACTGCGTGGCCCGCACGTGGAAACAGTCGCGCATCGCCATCGTGACGGTGATGATGATCGTTGGGCTTGCTTACCTGCTTAACTACTCGGGGATTAGTTATACGCTGGGTATGGGCGTGGCAGCGACGGGCGCGCTGTTCCCGCTCGTGTCAGCCACGCTTGGGTGGATTGCCGTGTTTCTGTCCGGTAGCGATACGTCGGGCAATGCGCTGTTCGGGAATCTGCAGGTCGTCGCCGCTCGGCAGTTGAATCTCGATCCGGTGTTGATGGCTGCGACGAACTCGTCCGGGGGCGTGATGGGGAAGATGATCTCGCCGCAGAACATCGCGACGGGTGTGTCGACGACCGACCTCAAGGGGCAAGAAGGGGTCGTGTTTGCGCGGACGTTCTGGCACAGCATTTTCCTTACGCTACTGCTGGGCGTGCTGGTGTTTTTGCAGCAGCACGTGCTTTCTTGGATGATTCCGCATTGAGTCCGTGGTGCCTGGTGGAGTGATGCCAGGTGTATCGCATGCGAGCAGGCGACCCAGTGGG
>CAYRLJ010000018.1:0-54346 GCA_964425025.1 uncultured Burkholderia sp.
CATTATGAACAAAAGAAAAGTGATTCCGAGTCTGCGATC
Source organism: uncultured Burkholderia sp. (assembly GCA_964425025.1). Lineage (GTDB taxonomy): Bacteria > Pseudomonadota > Gammaproteobacteria > Burkholderiales > Burkholderiaceae > Trinickia. The sequence continues at coordinate 40 of CAYRLJ010000018.1, forward strand.
GCTCGCAGATCAAGAACGCGCGACGGCCAAGAAGGCCCGCGCGTCGTGGCAAATGTTCACGATTATGGCAGAGTTCATCGAGGCAACCGAGTACCTCTCGGAGATCCGCCCGGCCGTCAGCATCTACGGTTCGGCACGCCTCAAACCGAGCTCACCGCATTACAAGCTGGCGACACAGATCGCGCGAAAACTGTCGGATGCCGGCTTCGCCGTCATCTCCGGCGGCGGCCCGGGCATCATGGAAGCCGCGAATAAAGGCGCCCATGCCGGCAAGGCCCCATCGGTGGGGCTGAACATCGAATTGCCGCACGAGCAATCGGGCAACCAATGGCAAGACATCTCGCTGCGTTTCCGCCACTTCTTCACGCGTAAGGTCACGTTCGTCAAGAATTCCGACGCCGTGATCGTGATGCCGGGCGGCTTCGGCACGCTCGACGAACTGGCGGAAGTGCTGACGCTGATTCAGACGAAGAAGTCGCGGCATGTGCCGATCATCCTTGTCGGCAGCGAGTTCTGGAAGGGGCTGCTGCATTGGTTCGAGACCGCCCTCTTGCCGATGGGGCTGATCAATCCCGAAGACATGAACCTCATGCAGGTGATCGACGATCCCGATCAAGTGCTCGAGGCCGTGCTCGCGTTCTACGAAGATCGCGGCGAAGCCGAACCGCATGCTGCGAAGTCTGACGAGGATCGGATGTTCTATCTTTGAGCGATCGGTCGCTCGCCGGGTTGACGTTTTGGGAGGCGGAGGGCTGAGCGTGTCAGGCGATTGCGCGCTTCAGCCTCTGGCTTCGAACCCCAGCCGCATCGCACTGCACGCTTTGTCCTGGGCCAATGGCGATCTCTGAGCCCACCTAAGGAGACTTGCCGTGTCGATTCAGAAAATCACGCCATTTCTTTGGTACTGCGCGGAAGCTGAGGAGGCCGCTGCCTTTTATGCGGGCGTTTTTCCGGACTCGCGGGTGGTTCGCGTCACGACCGTGCCAAGCGCAGGGAATACGAAGGTGGTTGAGTTCGAACTCTTTGGGCAGCCGTTCATCGCCATGAGCGAGGCGAGTCGTTCAATCACTCGATATCGCTCATGGTCAATTGCGGCGATCAAGCGGAGCTAGACCACTATTGGAGCACGCTTGTCGAAGGCGGCGGTGCATACGACAACTGCGGCTGGCTCAGAGACCGCTTTGGCGTTTCGTGGCAGATCGTTCCAAACGATCTCATCGCGATGATGGCCGACTCCGATGCCGAAAAAGCCGGGCGCGTGGCCAAAGCCATGATGCAGATGACCAAGTTCGACGTCGCTGCGCTAACAGCGGCCTATGCGGGGATTGCCGGGTGAAGGAGCGCTTCGTTGCATCGCGGACGTCGCGGAGCGTCGGTTATCCATGCTCGCTCGTTCCCGGCCCGGTTCGTTTCCAAAGCCGGCACAAGGCCTCAGCTGAAAACGGCGATGTCATGGCAGACATCGAATAACAGCAGACAAAAGGCGTCGACGCCGGCGTCCGCTGATAGAGCGCGCCGACACGCTTTGAGGGGATCGAGCAAACCCATTCCATGGATCGCGATTTGCTTCGTTCGAAGTACGGTCTCGAGCAACTGGTGCTTCTCTCGGACCCAATCGCCACCGAACGCGCGAAAGGATTCACCATGCTGCCGCATCCGTTCGTCGAGTCGCTGCCATTCTTGATCTTCAAACTCACCCCCGAAGGAGCCATTTCTTATCCGAACGTCTGGGCGCAACGTTATCTCGGACTACACGAAGGAAACGTTGATGTTCCTTGGCGCCAGTTTGTCATCAACGAGGACGCCGCCTCCGTCGACTGCGCGCTGGGCAAACTTGATCGGGCAATGCCGCACATCGGCATCGACGTGAGATTGGTGCGGCACGACGGGGAAGTCAGATGGCACACGCTGCACCTGCAGCATGTTATGGATGGCAATTCTCGCGCTCGTTCAAGCTTCGTCTCTGTTGCGGCTATCGACGTCCATCGATGCAAACACGCGTGGCAATTGCATGAAGAAAGTGAAACGCGCTTGCGTTCTGCTCTCGACGCCGCGGACGTCGGTGAATGGGAGTGGAATCTGCAAACGAAGCAGGCTCGCCTTTCCGGAATAGTCCGCGGGTTATACGGCCTCGATCAGACGCAGCAAGAAGTGCCGCTCGAATTGCTTTCGAATAAGCTAACATCAGACGAAAAAGAGCGTTTCTCGAGAGAAGTCTATGCGGCGATCGCGCACGGCGGTCCTCTCGACATCGAATTCCCAGTTTCTCCAGCTCCGCGTGAAACACGCTGGTTGCGCATGCGAGCGCGCGCGACGGGGCAATCCTCCATGCTTGGCGTGGCGTTTGATGTTTCGGCCGCGCGCGGAGATACGGCCAAGCTTCGCCAAAGCGAACGTCGCTATCGTGAGTTGGCTCGCACTGCCGGTGCGCTTGTATGGTCCGCCGACGCGCAGGGAAAACTCTATCCGCTCGATGAGGAGTGGGTTTCTTTCACCGGTTTGTCATACCAGCAGCTAACAGGCCACGGTTGGCTCGTTCTTGTGCATCCTGCAGACCGCCAAATGGTGAGCGAATCATGGGATCAGGCGTTGCGGATCCGGGCGCCGCGCGAAGCGGATTTCCGGATGCGCCGGCACGACGGTGTCTATCGGTTCATGCATGCCAAGGCTGTGCCCCTGTTTGACGAAAACGGCGCATTCGAGGAATGGTTCGGCACGAACGTCGACGTCACGGAGCAACGGCAGGCAAGCGCCACCAGCGAGACACGCAGCATTCGCCTTGCAGTCGCGACACGGGCGGCCAGCATCACGCTCATCACGCTCGATCTGCAACGGTATGTGTTCTCTGTGGAAAGACCGATCGTAACTAACGGCCCCGGCGAAGTGCCGCCCGCGACGATCGAGATTCCATACGATGTCGCGATGGCACGCGTTCATGCTGAAGACCGTCCGGCAATAGAAGCAGGCATTCGTAGGCTCACCGAGCATCTCGTTGACTCCATGCATTTTGAGGCCAGAGTCATGTTTCCCGACGGCGAGCACTGGATGACGGGAAGCGCAGCGTTGTACGAAGCGGACGTCGATTACAGCGGTGCATTTATTGTCGCCAGTCTGTCGGACATCAGCGAACGCAAACGACTTGAAATAACGTTGCGCGACGCGGACAGGCGCAAGGACGAGTTTCTGGCAATGCTCGCCCACGAACTGCGGAACCCGCTTGCTCCCCTGCGTACCGCCGTCGCTCTACTGCAGCGCCGCTCGGGCAATAGCGAGCCCGACAGCCTGATCACCCTCATGGACCGGCAGATATCGCATCTGACTCGACTCGTCGATGATTTGCTCGAGGTATCACGGATAACGCAGGGGCGTATCGCTCTAAAGCATGAACCGCTGCTGATCGGAACGGTTGTCTATGGTGCTGCTGAAGCTGTGGCTGCCAAGGTGAACGAGCGACAACAGACGCTGACAATCGACGTTCCTAAAGAGACGGTCTGGGTATGCGCCGACGCAACGCGAATGGCGCAAATCCTCGTCAACGTACTGAACAATTCGTGCAAATACACACCGCCCGGAGGCAGTATTGTCATCCGGGTTATTGGACATTCACGGGACGTCGTTGTTGAGATCGAAGACACTGGCGCTGGTATCGCGCCGGATTTGCTGCCGCACATCTTCGAACTGTTTTCTCAGGGCGAAAGGACTCTCGACCGTGCCGAGGGCGGTTTAGGCATAGGGCTTTCGCTCGTCCGCAAGCTGGTCGAGATGCACGATGGCACGATAAACATACGCAGCCCGGGGCCAGGCAAAGGAACCACAGTGACGTTATGTTTCCCGCGCTTCGACCGGACCGAGCAACTCACGCTTCGCCGCGAGACACAGGTCGAGACTCACTCGCCGCATAGACCACTACGCCCGCTACGGATTCTCATCGTGGACGACAACCGGGATGCAGCCGATTCCCTCGCTGAGATGTGCGAGGTGGAGGGGCATCAAACGTGCGTCTGTTATGGACCGCACGAAGCCTTGCGACGCTCCACGGCTTTCGGACCTGACGTCGCGCTGCTGGATATTGGTTTGCCCGAAATGGACGGCTACGAGCTCGCCACACGGCTGCGCAACAAAGGACAAAAAATTCCCGCGCTCATCGCAATCACGGGCTACGGGCAGGCGGACGACCGCCTAAAAGCACAATCGGCAGGATTTGATCACCATTTCGTGAAACCCGTCGACATAGACGCCTTAATGCGTGTGCTCGACTCACTTAGTGATGGCGAAGATGCCAGGAGAAGTGGCGAAGGAACGTGAGTTCGGCCGTCACTATTCTCTCTTCTCGCAATATGCGGCGTTGCGCTATCGGGAAAGCCTTCTCGCTACGGGGTCGCGTGCCGTGATATCAAACTGTTGCATCAATCGGTAATCGCTCACCGGATCGAGCGAAATGTGCATCATAAGATGCACTCCCCACGATCGATGAAACAATCATAGGAAACGCCTCGCGTTTTCGGGAGGCGTTTTTCAACAGAATCGGCCGATTCCTGCCCGCAGAAAAGAAGAATCAATCGAGCGGCATCACACCGCTCGTCAACACTGATGATCCGGTTCGACACCTTTTCCAGTGTTTTAGCGGTTCAATTCCTGATGCAGCGCGACGAACTCGCGTGCCATCTTGTGCGAGGGATCGAGGTGAATGACTGGTTTCGCTTGCTGATGCGATTCGCGAATCTTCACCGATGATGAAAGCCGCGACGACAGCACAGGCAAACCTTCGTCGACGAGTTCGTCGACCAGCTTTTGCGGCAAACTCGCACGTGGCTGAAACTGATTCACGACAATGCCTTCGACCGTGAGATCGGCATTGTGGTCCTGCTGAATTTCCCTCACGTTATCGAGCAACGCATAGAGCGCACGACGCGAGAAGTCGTCGCAGTCGAACGGAATCAAGCAGCGCTCGACCGCGATCAGCGCAGAACGCGTGTAGAAATTGAGCGCAGGTGGCGTGTCGATGTAGATCGCATCGTACATATCGAGCTCGTTGAGCGCGTCCCGCAGCTTGTAGATCTTGTAGCGCGACTCGAGCTTGCCATGCAGCGTATCGAGATCCGGATGGGCGGGCATGATGTCCAGATTCTCGAAGGGCGTCGAACGAATGAACGACGTGACGTCGATCGGCCGGAAGTTGAACGTGAGTGCGGTTTCGAAGAAGTCGGCGACGTTGGGCTTCACGTCGGCCGCCTCGCCGCCCAGGAGATATTGAGTGGAATTTGCCTGCGCGTCGAGATCAATGACCAGCGTACGCCGGCCCTCGCTCGCGCAGATGGCCGCGAGATTACAAACGATCGTGGATTTGCCGACGCCGCCCTTTTGATTGAACACTACACGCCGCATGTCATCGTTTTCCTGTTTCACGAAGGCTGGTGGTGGGGATGCCGGCTAGGATACCTGAGCATCCCCTATCCCACCACCCGCAGCTCCTGGAACAGTGTCGATGGGCCCGCTCAGGCGAAGACGAAGTACTTGCGCACCGTCTCCACCACTTCCCAGGTTCCTTTCATGCCCGGTTCAATCACGAACACATCGCCGGCTTTTAAGTGCACCGACTCCTCGCCTTCCGGCGTGATGATGCAGTAGCCGTCGAGAAAGTGGCAGAACTCCCATTTCTCGTAGTTCACCTCAAACTTGCCCGGTGTGCAGATCCAGGTGCCCATGATCTTGCTGCCGTCCTTGGAGACGTAAGCATTGAGGTTCACGGTGTGCGGATCGCCGCCGATGCGCTTCCACTTGGTCGCGTCAAGGACCGGAGTCGGGCAGGTTTCGCGCAAAACAGTGATGAAATCGGACATGTCAGCTCCAAACGATCTGATGAAAGGTCCGTCACATTAGTTCAAAAGCATTGCTGGGACTTGCATGCTTCCGACACCGATTCATCCATTTTCGACATCGACTCGCCCACAAGCGCGCCGCCGCCCGTTCCGTTCGGCCTTGGTCAGAGTCGCCTTGTCGCCCTGGGCGATATACACCTCGACATCAGCCATGGTCACCCTTCCCTCCGCTGCGTGGTACTCGGACACGCTGAGGCAATGCAGCGGTTGCCAGCGACTGCCCAACTTGACGCCGCGCGGCAGGGATCGCGTCACCGCGAGCGCGTTTCTTTATGATCACGATCTGCGTGCAATAACTATCGTCGAGCGCCCCTCGCTTATAGCTTGGGTGCGATGCCGTGCAAGGATACTTCATCGGCAGGCCAGTACCGGCTGCGGGCATTGAACCTTACGCAAAGATGCAGTTGGCTGCACGCGCCACGTCGTCGCAATTGGAGTAGCAATTGGAGAAGTCACGGCCAAAGGGATGCGAGATCGCTCATTTCCATCCTCGGCTATCCCTGGCTTACGATCGCGCGGCGCTGGCAAACCACGCGAAACACTCCACCAGGAAGGGTTTGATGTAGTTCGATATTTCATTCACGCCGCGTCTTAAGAGGCATCGGGCCTGAAGCCCCGACGCCACGCATACAAAAATCAAGGAGCCCCCCAAGGCGGCAAAGCCGGCCCGATCCCGGCGCAGATGAAATACGCATGGACTTTCCCGGGCCTGTTGCATATATGTTTGTCCATGGTCCTTCGCTTGACCGATTTCGCGTCGGGCATCGGTACGTGACGTAGTCGCTTTATCGAGCCACCACCCGCGAGCGCACAGGACACCCCGGTGCGTGGACAGGAATGGCCGCACTGCTTGCGGGTTACGTGGTGCTTTGGACCACTGCCGGGCTGCCGGTGTACGCGTATCAAATGATCATCGACCACATTGGTGAAGGGATAGCCATCGCTCCTGGCTTGCTGCTGATCGCGGGGGGCGTCTATCAGTTGACGCGGCTCAAACACAGTTGCCACACGCGGTGCAGCGATCCGCTGTTCTTCCTGATGCGGCGCTGGCAACCGGGCGCGCGCGTCGCTTTGCGTCTGGGTGTGCTGCATGCGGCCGACTGCATCGGATGCTGTGCCGGCCTGATGGTCGCGCTAGTCGCGCTCGGCGCAATGCATCCGGCGTGGATGCTCACGGCGGCGGTCATCATTTTCATCGAGAAGACCCTGCCCGGCTCTCACCGCGTGGCGCGGCCCCTCGGCGCGGCGCTGGTCGCGGGCGGGCCCGCGATGCTGGCTATGCCCTGGCTCGGCGGCGTGCCGTAGCCGGAAAGGAGTGCGGCGGAGCGGCTCGCGAGCGCGAGTCGTGTCGCGTTCGACAACCAGCCAACAGAAGGAGGCATGCTATGGCTTGGCATATCGTGGGAACCTACTACGCGCCATGCAGTTGCAAGGTCGGCTGCCCTTGCATCCTGGGTGAAATGGAAGGTGATCAGGTCTGGTGCTCCGGCGGCCAGTGGGTCCATATTGGCAGCGGCGATGTCGACGACGTCGACGTGGGCGGCGCCAAGCTGGCGTGGGTTGCTGACTGGCCCAAAGGCTTCCTGGGCGGCGAGGGCGTCGGGCGCATCTACTTCGATCCTTCAGTCTCGGCCGCGCAGCGGGCCACGCTCGAGCCGCTGTTCAAGGGCCAGCGGGGTGGTGTGTACGAGGTCGTCGGGCAGCTCGTCAAGCAATGGCTCCCGACCCAGGAGGCGCCGATCGACATCCAGAGCGGTCCGGACGAGACGCGCATCACGGTGGGTAAAATCGGCTTGGCGGTCGCCAAACCGTTGCGCGGCGCCACCGGCGAGCTCACGCGCCTGCTTCACGGCACAGCCGCCTTCCGCGACAACATTGGACTTGCCAACGGCAAAGGCAGTTACTGGCGCGATCCCGACATGCGGCAATGGGACAGCCTGGGGCACGCGGAGGTTACCCAGTTTGACTGGAGCGCATGACCGCAACCGAAAGACGCCAACCGCCACGCGGCGATGTTCCGATAGGCGCAGACTGCTGGGCCGCAACGTGGCGGCAGTCGTTCGGAACGTGTGTCGTAGGCCGGCTGATCGACGATGTTATCGAAGGTCGACTGCGCCATCGCGGAGCCCGCCCCCGAAGAATTGGGCCACTCGATCGTGCGGTAAGATACCTACCCCATTGTCTTGGAAGTGCGCCAATGCAAGTGCTTGTCGACGCAGATGCTTGCCCGGTTGTCGTCAAGGACATCCTGTTTCGCGCGGCGCGGCGTACCGAAGTCTGCGTCACTCTCGTCGCCAACCAGCAATTGCGCACCCCGCCTTCCCGCTTTATCAAGGCATTGCAGGTGCCGGCGGGCTTCGACGCCGCCGATAACCGCATCGTTGAACTGACCGAAAAAGGCGACCTCGTCATCACCGCCGATATCCCGCTTGCCGCCGCCGCGCTGGACAAGGATGCCTATGTTCTCGACCCGCGCGGAAGCTGGTTCACGCGTGAGAACATTCAGGAGCGCCTAACGATGCGCGACGTGATGGATCAACTGCGCAGCTCAGGTGTCGCGACCGGTGGCCCGACACCGTACACGCAATACGATAGCAAGACGTTCGCGGGGCAATTGGACAGATTCCTTGCCCGCCATCGTTCGCCTCCCGCGCCCGGCGCTTGATGTTGGGTCGAAGAGCGGCGGCACACCGCGGTCAGGCACGCGTCGTGCAAGGGCGTCGGGCAGCGTCCGCCAGCCTGCGCTTATTTTGCCTACAAGAAATCCATGCGTACGTCCCCGAAGCCCAAAGTGCCTGGCTATAAAGGCCGGCAGAAAGTTTTGACCGCGAAGCGTGAAGCGAAGATGGCCCGCTCGACGCACGCCTATGTGCGAGGGAATACATCGAAGTTTTACGATTGGCTTGCGCAAGCGGAAATCCACGGCCTACCGCAAGGGCCGGCGATATGGATTTGCGGCGATTGTCATACCGGCAATCTCGGGCCGGTCGCGGATGAGCAAAAAGGCATCGAAATTCAGATCCGCGACCTCGATCAGACGGTCATCGGCAATCCGGTGCACGATTTGATCCGGCTCGGCCTGTCGCTCGCGACGGCGGCTCGAAGCTCATCGCTACCCGGCGTCACGACCATTAATATGATCGAAGCGCTCTTTCAGGGTTATATCCTCGCATTAGAAAAGGGCGGCTCCGCGGACGACACGTGCCGCAAGCCGGAACTCGTGCGCGTCGTCATGCGCAACGCGTTGCGTCGCTCGTGGAAGCAGCTTGCCCGCGACCGGCTTTACGACACAAAGCCGACGATTCCGCTGGGAAGCCGCTTCTGGCCTGTTAATAAGAACGAGCGCGCGCAGATCGAAGCGCTGTTCCAAATGGAGGCCCACGCCAAACTCGCGACTAGCCTGCATGGTCGTCCCGATACAAGCAAGGTGACGGTGCTCGACGCCGCATATTGGGTCAAGGGCTGTAGCTCGCTCGGGCGTCTGCGCTACGCGGTGCTGCTCGATGTCGATGGCGATGCGGGCGACGGCCATGACCTGTGCCTCATCGATATTAAAGAAGGCGTGAAGGCCGCCGCGCCGAGGTATCCCGGCGCGAAGATGCCACGCGACAACGCGGAGCGCGTCGTTGAAGGCGCGCGTCATCTCTCGCCGAATCTGGGCGAGCGCATGCGATCCGCGACGCTTCAGGGGCGCCCCGTCGTCCTGCGCGAATTGCTGCCACAAGACCTGAAGCTCGAGATTACGCAGATCGGGGAGCGGGAAGCAATGGAAGTCGCACGTTATCTTTCGTTCGTCGTCGGAAAAGCGCACGCGCGGCAAATGGATAAGGAAACGCGCCTCAGCTGGCTCTCGGAGCTGAAACGCACGAAAGCGAAATCGATCAATGCGCCGTCGTGGCTTTGGAGCAGCATCGTGGACCTTGTCGGCAACCACGAAGCTGGCTATCTCGAACATTGCCGACGGTGCGCGCTTGCAGCCGCCTGAGCGCGAGCGAAATTAAAAAACAGTCGCGCGTGTAGCGTGTAGGCGGGTAACACCACTCGACATATGCCGGATTTGGCGGGACTGAACCACGTTTACGTCGGAAACGTTCATGCTTGGCTCGCCCGGCAACGGTTATAGTGCGCTCAGTCTTCTCCCCCTACACACCAAGGATTCGTGCACATGTTCTCCGCAGCAATCTTCGACATGGACGGATTACTGATCGATTCCGAGCGGACGATCATGAACACCTGGATCGCCGCCGGGCAGGAATTGGGGCTTCATATTCGTCCGGTCGACTATGCGGAGATCATCGGGCGATCGCTGCCGGAGTGTCATGCAATGCTAGCCGCGATGTTCGGCGCCGATGCGCTCTTTCAGGAGGCGCTGATCCGCGTTCGGGAGCGGTTACATTCTCCGACGAATCCACCGGTATATCCGCTGAAGCCAGGCGCGCAAGACCTTTTGACCGCCTTGGTCAACGCTGGGGTGCCCTGTGCCGTTGCGTCGTCGTCGAGCGCACAAGAAATTAGAGCGCGCCTGGGACGGGTCGGCGCCCTCGACTTCTTCGATGCCATCGCAGGCGGCGATGAGGTCGCCCGCGGCAAGCCCGATCCGGCCGTCTATCAGCTTGCAGCATCTCGTTTGAAGAAATCGCCGAGCGACTGTCTTGCGTTCGAAGATAGCGAGAACGGCGTGCTAGCTGCGCTTCGCGCGGAAATACGCGTCGTGACGGTGCCCGATTTGAAGCCTCCCCCGCAAGCCGTCATCGCGCGTAGCTTTACGAGCCTCGAAAGCCTCGATCAAGCGAATGAGTACGTTTCTGCTTGGTTCGGCATAGAGACGCTCCCCGCGTAAACGTGCGAGTTCAGAACCGGCTCATCAATAGATCTCGGGAACGATCATCTCCCTCGGCACCGGCTGGCGGATATAGTCTTCGTTATGCACTCGCTCCGGCAACGTAATCACAGGATGCTCGACTTCCCCATACGGCACCTGACTCAATAGATGATGGATGCAATTCAACCGCGCGCGTTTCTTATCGACGGCTTGTACGACCCACCAAGGCGCATCGGGATGGTGCGAGCGCTGCAGCATCACCTCCTTGGCTACCGTGTAAGCTTCCCAGCGACGCCGGCTCTCGAGGTCCATCGGGCTCAGCTTCCACTGCTTGAGCGGATCTTGGATGCGAGATTCGAAGCGAATCTCCTGCTCTTCGTCCGTAATGGAAAACCAATACTTGACGATCTGGATACCGCTTCTCACGAGCATTTTTTCGAACTCGGGCACTGAGCGGAAGAATTCTTCATACTCGTCATCAGTGCAAAACCCCATCACGCGTTCGACGCCCGCTCTGTTGTACCAACTCCGATCGAAAAGCACCATTTCACCGCCGGCAGGAAGGTGCGTGGCATAGCGCTGGAAATACCACTGCGTGCGTTCGCGGTCGCTCGGAGCCGGTAGCGCGGCGACCCGGCACACGCGCGGATTGAGGCGCTGCGTGATACGTTTTATCGCCCCGCCCTTACCCGCGGCATCGCGGCCTTCGAAGATGACGACAAGCCGATGGCCCGTCTGCACGATCCAATCTTGCAGCTTCACGAGTTCGCCCTGCAGGCGAAAGAGCTCGCGGAAGTAGTGCCGGCGCTGGGCACGCGCTTCCGGCGTGAAGGCGTCGGAACCGTCTAGGATACGGTCGTCCACTTCCATTTCGAGTTCTTCGTCGTACGCGTCGATGAGATCTTCTTCGAAGCGGCGTTGCTTTTGCGCGCAGAACTCGGCATCGGTCCTCGGATCCGACTTATCCATGACATGCTCCCTGAAGATGAAGGTCCTCTCTGAACCGCCGCGCTCCACGGTCTGATATCCCGCGATTATCGTTCATCACCGGTGTCATCCATATTACTGCCGCAGCCCTCACCTTATCTCAGCACACGATTTCGCTTTAACGACTTGACTCGGGCTCACACCGAGAAGCCGATTCATCCAATGCGCCATATGGCTTTGATGCGCGAAGCCCGCATCGAGCGCGACTTGCGTTGCACTGAATTGCCCGGTCAGCAGCAATGCTTGTGCACGCTCGACGCCGGATTTTCAAAGCGAAGGCATCATCGATCCAAGCTCGGAGTACCGTGCAACGATATCGAAGCGGAAAAGACAGAGCGCCGATTCGGAACGACGACGTTCCCGGACGTCGTCTCATCGTTGCTTATATGGACGCCTCCCGGTTTGCCAGGTGATATTTGCGTGGGGCGGACAGGATCAAGGCGCCGAATAGCCCGGCGAAACACCGTACCATCGCCGCCATCGCGTAGCGCGCCTACCTCCCTAATGTGCCAGGGCTTGTCAGGCGTTGCCCGTTGACGGGTTGGCCGTCGCGCGACGCTGCGCCGCCTCGAAAATCTCGCGCAGCCGATCTCGCTCAGCTTCGGTTAGATACGTCGCGGCGGCGGGCAAGGCGAGTATTAAGTGCAGCATCAAGTCGCCACGCGCGCCGTGGCGATCCGAAAGACCCTGTGCGCGCAGGCGGATCGTTGTGCTTGCACCTGAATTGGGCTGGATGGTGACGGCCAACGCCCGACCCAGCACTCGCGCTTCGACGCTGCCGCCGAGCATGGCCGTCATGAAATCGACTTCGATGTCGCAAGCAATGTTTAATCCTTCGCGACGAAAGATTGAATTACAGACGATCACGACCGAGAACAACGCGTCCCCGGATGCGCCTCCGTTGATTCCCGGGTGGCCGGCGCCTGCGACGATGACGCGTTGGCCGTCCCATGCACCGGGCGCGATGTTGACTGTTTCGCACTTGCGATAGGCTACGACGCCCTTGCCGAAACAGGTCGGACAGCGGGCGCGCGGGTGGCCGTGACAATCGGTGCACGGCCCTTTGACGCCGTAGCGCACTTCGACATCGCCGCCATAAATGGCGGCTTCGAGCGGCACGAAGAGTTCGGCTGTGCAGTTGGCCCCTCGCACTGGCGGCCCGCTTTTATCGCTGCGCGGCGGCGGCTCCCTTTCCTGGGTTTGAGTCGCACCCCAAGCCCACTCCCCCTTCCATGTAGGTGCCGAGGCGGGCTCGGGTGCCCGCGCCGATGCAGGTGTCGGCCTCGCCGGTATCGGCGCCTTGCGCTCGCCGATCAGAATCTCGAATGCTTCTTGAATCCGCTTGAATACGGGCTCGACGGCTGCTTCGCGGCCCTTGTTTCGATCTGGGTGGTATTTCGCTCGGAGACGCCGGTACGCGCGTTTGACCTCCGCCGGCGACGCAGTGCCCGGCAGCTCCAGCCGCCTGTAATAATCGTCGAGGCTCACGCTCTCTCCCCGTTCTCTTGCTCGAGACGCAAGTTTTGGAAATCTGCTTGCCCCATTAACCGACGAAGGGATCCGTCGGCGCAGGAACATTCGGAATGTCGAGCTTGATGAGCTATGTTCGTGCGAAGGCTACGGTGTGTTACTGTTTTCCGTTGATCAGCTCGTCGCGAGGACAAACAAAGCCACCCCGGCAAGAATTCGATCGCGCATATGTTTTCCTCGTTGTTAGTCTTCGTACTACTCTCTGAACGGGTTCAGCACCCGTGTGCCCGTTCCAGCGAAATCATCGACGTTCCGTGTCACGACGATGAGGTCGTGAATCAACGCAGTTGCCGCGATCAGCTTGTCGAGCGAATGCTCAGGATGAAGGACGCGCAGGCGTCCCCATAGCTGTCCTATCTCTTCGCCCACCGCCAGAATGTTCGAAGCAAATTCACGAAGCACACCATCGAGCCAATTTTCAAGACGCGTTGCCTGAGGCTTGTCGCCGCGATGGCGAATGATTTCCACACCCCGCCGCAGTTCGCCAACCGTTACCACCGAGAGGTACAGATCGGCATCATCCTGCGCCGCCTTACGAAAGAAAGCCATAACGCCCTTGTCCGCTCGATCCCGCTTCCGTACTTCGCTGATGACGTTGGTATCAACCAAATACATTCGCGGCCTCACCATCATCCACTCGCGCAAAATCGGCGTCTGTGCCGACGTTCGGAATGCTCATCAACACTTCCGCGAACGTCTTGCGCTGTGGCGCGTGTAGCGCCTTTGCCAAAATCTCGCGATGCTCGGCTTCCGCGCTTCGCCCGTGGGCTGCGGCCCTCTCGCGCAGACTTTGGACAAGCGCATCGTCTACGTTTCTCACCAAAAGATTTGCCATGATTCACCTCACGCCCTAAGTGCTATCAATGCTAGCATCATTTGCGGGAAGTGCAACCATTAATAGCAAGTAGGGCCAGTTCGATCAAGCGCTGCCCCCGCACGCCAAATCCGCGTCAAACTTGAATTCTGCAGCCTTGTGCGCGGCTGGCTCTCGTTGCTTGCACAGCTCCGTTGGCTTGGGCTGTGCCGACCTTAAATGCTTTGCTTCGACGCCCATGACGCGCTCCGCTCTCATATGAGCGTCAACTATAGGTCGAATGAGCACGAGACCTTGGCGAGACCGCTGGCATCCCAGCCGGTATCATGGCAGGTTCACGCCGTTCCCGCGCGCATTGTGCAAGCACGGCACCATCGCACCCGTTCACGACGACACAGAGGAAGACCGCCATGACAGCAGCAACGCAATTCGATCAGGTTTCCGTTATCAAACGAGCCAACGTCTACTTCGACGGCAAGTGTGTCTCTCATACCGTCCTCTTCGCTGACGGCTCGCGCAAGACGCTCGGCGTGATCGTGCCCGGCGCCTTCAACTTCGGCACCGACGCGCCAGAGCTGATGGAAGTGCAGGCCGGACAATGTCGTATCCGCCTAGAAGGCAGCGATCAGTGGTTGACGTACGGCGCAGGCCAATCGTTCTCGGTGCCAGGAAAGAGCCGCTTCGATATCGAAGTGAGCGAAACGCTCGATTACGTCTGCACCTATCTGTAAGGCGCACGCGCAAGAATCGACGCGCGCAACTTTGTACGCGTCGACGGCTATCCTATCCGTCCACCCTCATCGCCTGCCGCTGCGCCATGACCCAACCCCTTCGCGATCTCACCTCCCTCGAAGCCCGCATCCTTGGTGTGCTGGTGGAAAAGCAGCACACGGTCCCGGATACGTACCCGCTTTCGCTGAACGCGCTAACCGCCGGCTGCAATCAGAAGACCGCTCGCTCCCCTGTCATGAGCGTGACCGAGCCCGAAGTGCAAAGCGCGATCGATGGACTCAAGCGTCTCAGCCTCGCGATGGAAGCGAGCAGTAGCCGCGTCACGCGCTACGAGCACAACATGAATCGCGTGCTGGGCATCCCGAGCCAAGCTGCCGCGCTACTTACGATCATGCTGCTCAGAGGCCCGCAGACGGCAGCCGAATTGAGGCTGAACGCGGCGCGTCTGCACCGCTTTGCGGACAATTCATCGGTCGAAGCATTCCTAGACGAACTCGCCGCTCGCACGCCCGCACTCGCAGTGAAGCTGCCGTGCGCCCCTGGAGAACGCGGAAATCGCTGGATGCACTTGATGTGCGGCGAGGTGAACATTGAGCAATTCGTCGTCGCGCGGGACTCCGCGGGAGAGCCGCTTTCGTCCGGCGAACTCGAAACGCTAAGGGCCGAGCAAAAGCGGTTGTCCGGGGAAGTAGCCGAACTTCGGGCGCTCTTTGAACGCATGGCGGCTGAGTTGGGCGTATCGATCGATCGGCCGGCGCAGGATTGAATCTCGGCAGATCAACGCAGCCCCTGCAGACATTCGCGATTCGGGTTAGTCTGCACCCAAGTTGGCGATGAGCCAGCCAAGCACTCCAGCAGGCCATCGTCAGAAGGTAGTCATGTCAGCTCAACCACTCGAGATTGATTTCGTCTCCGATGTCACATGCCCATGGTGTGCGATTGGACTTTCCTCGCTCCAGCAAGCGCTCGCGCGCCATGGCAGTGCGGTCGAGGCGCGGATCGTCGTGCATCCGTTCGAACTGAACCCCGACATGCCCCCCGCCGGCGCGGGGATCGTTGAATACCTCGGGAAGAAATACGGCCGCACGCCGGAGCAGATCGCGCAGACGCAAGCGATGATCCGCGAGCGAGGTGCGCAGGTTGGCTTCGAGTTCGGTTCGCGCAATCGCGTCTATAACACCTTCGACGCTCACCGGCTGCTGCATTGGGCGAGGATCGAAGGCAAGCAGATCCCTCTGAAGCAGGCATTGCTGCAGGCCTATCACACCGACGGAAAGGATCCGAGCGACCGAGGCGTCCTGATCGACGTTGCGCAATCGGTCGGTCTCGACGCCGAGCAGGCCCGCGACCTTCTCGAAAGCGATAAATTCGCCGACGAAGTTCGTGCCGAAGAGCAGGAATATCAAGCCATGGGCATTCAGTCCGTGCCGGCCGTCATCTTCAACCAGCGCTATCTGCTGAGCGGCGGACAGCCCGTGGAGGTTTTCGAGCAGGCGATCGCACAGATTGTCGCCGAAACAAAGTGATTCGCGTGTCGGCCGTTGTTAGCCGTCCGTGGCAAACGTCTTTGATCTCTAGGGACTTGCGCAAGTTTTCCCCTTGCGGGCCTACTCCTATGACGCCCGTCTAACGCTCGGCGGGCTTAGCTGGCACTCGCCCACTCACCTCTGCCCACCATCGGAGCCCACACATGAAAGGATACTGGATCGTTTTCGGCCAAGACGTGACCGATCAGGAAGCTCAAAAGCAATACGTCGAATTGTGGACGCCCATCGCCAAAAAGTATCAAGCCAAGCTCAAGGTATTAGATGCTGGCCTGGCGTTGAAGGAGTCTCACGGCACGCGCCGCGTTGCGACTGTGGAATTTCCGTCCTACGAAATGGCGAAGGCCTGCTACGACGACAGCGCATACCAGGAGGCGAAGGAATTCGCTGTCCGAGCGTCGAAGCGCGAGCTGCTGATCGTCGAGGGCGATTTGGCCTAGAGGCCAGGGCGCAACATGCAGCCTTCATTGCCACGCGAGGCTCGACGCAACCCCTCCATGTAACGGCGTAGTATATCGATCAGCAGGAGACATCACCCAGGCCACAAGCTTGGGCTGACATTCGATCAATCGATTCCGTACACGGAGGAGGTGCACCATGCTGGTCGGCGTTCCGAAAGAGATCAAAAACCAAGAATACCGTGTTGGCCTGACCCCTGCGGGCACACGCGAACTCGTTAGCCGCGGGCATCGAGTCCTCGTACAAAAGGACGCCGGCAGGGCCGTTGGCCTACCCGACGACGCCTACGCCGCAGCGGGCGCAACGATATGCGGCGACGCACGAGAAGTGTTCGCACGCGCGGACATGATCATCAAGGTCAAAGAGCCGCAAGCTGCGGAACGCGCCATGTTGCGGCGCGGTCAAATCCTCTACACCTACCTGCATCTCGCGCCCGATCGAGAACAAGCCACCGATCTCATCGCCTCCGGCGCCGTTTGCATTGCCTACGAGACAATTACCGGCGCGGGCGGCGGGCTGCCGTTGCTCGCGCCGATGAGCGAGGTGGCGGGCCGCATGTCGATTCAAGTTGCCGCAGCGCAGCTTGAGAAGCCGCGCGGCGGCATGGGCCTCCTACTGGGTGGCGTGCCCGGTGTCGCACCGGGGCGTGTCGTCATCATCGGCGGCGGGATGGTGGGCACCAACGCGTTGCAAATGGCCGTCGGCATGGGAGCACGTGTCACGATTCTCGATACGAACGTCGATCGCCTGCGGCAGTTGGATCTGATTTTCGGCAATCGCATTACGACGATGTTTTCGAGTGCGCACGCCATCGAGCGATGCGTCGCGAGCGCCGATGCCGTCATCGGGGCGGTGCTGATTCCGGGCGCGACTGCACCCAGGCTCGTCACGCGCAGCATGATTTCGACGATGAAAAAAGGCTCTGTAGTCGTGGATGTCGCCATCGACCAAGGCGGATGCTTCGAAACCTCGCATGCGACCACTCATGCGGAGCCGACTTATGTCGTCGACGGCGTCATTCACTATTGCGTCGCGAACATGCCGGGTGCCGTGGCGCAAACGTCGACGTTCGCACTGACCAACGCCACCATCGGACACGCGATCGCTCTGGCGAGCAAAGGATGGAAGCGCGCCATGACGGACGATCCCCATCTGCGAGCCGGCCTCAATGTGTGCGAGGGACATGTCACGCACGAAGCCGTCGCGAAGGCGCTGAGCCAGCCCTATGTACATGCAGCGGAGTTGCTTGAGTAAAGCTTGAGTAAAGCTTGAGTAAAGGGCGAGCTAAAACGGGCACGGACCAAGGGCGACTTATACTAAGCGCTCAGAACCCCAAACGTAGCGCCGTGCCCCGAGTCTCCCATCAGAATCCGTCCGGCGAGGATCCTCGCCCCACCCCGCCGGAGCGGCCATCGCAAGACGAGTGCTGTCATAGCGGCTGCTCGCCCTGCGTCTTCGATCTTTACGAAGAGGCGCTCGAACGTTACAAAGCGGCACTTGCCGCATGGGAAGCACGCCAGGCGGCGGGTAAAGCGCACTAACCCCAACGCCGCGCGAACCATGCAGCCACAACTTGAATTAGCGCCCATGACAATCGATCCCCTCATCGTTACCGCGTTCACGCCTACCGGCAAGCTGCGTGCGTCGATCAATCTCGGCAATCCGATTCTCGCGAATAAACATCCCGAGACAGGCGAGCCGTTCGGCGTCTCCATCGATCTGGCAGAAGCCTTCGCGAAGCGGCTTGGCGTTGAGTTGGAACTCGCCGTCTTCGATACGGCGAGTAAATCCGTTGAGGCTGTGAGCGACGAACGCGCGGATTTCGGCTTCTTTGCGATCGATCCGCTGCGTGGCGAAAAAATTGCGTTCACGTCGCCGTATGTTTTGATTGAAGGCTTCTATCTCGTACGCGACGGCTCGCCGATCAAGACGAACCGAGACGTCGATCAATCGCACAATCGCGTCTCGGTCGGCAAAGGCAGCGCTTACGACCTTTTCCTCACGCGCGAACTGACAGCCGCACAAATCGTTCGCGCGCCGTCGTCGCCGACGGTCGTGCAAACGTTCCTTGAACAGAACCTCGAAGTGGCTGCGGGCGTAAAGCAACAGCTCGAGGCGGATGCAAAAAAAGACGCGGGGCTGCGGCTGCTCAACGAGCGCTTCATGGTCATTCGACAAGCGATGGGCACGCCCAAGAGCCGCGGCCCCGAAGCAGCGGCAGTGCTCAGTGCGTTCGTCGAAGAGATGAAAGCATCAGGTTTCGTCGCTGAAGCGCTCGACCGGCATGGCATCGCGGGGGCTTCGGTCGCGCCGAAACAATGAGAGGTTAGCTGCAGCACTCTTTCGCAACGCACTGCCGTCTTCGACGCTTTACCCGTGATGCCCCGAGATCGGTCCCGCCTCGCCCGTCAGGTTCAACACGCCGTCGATCCACGAGAGGAATGTCGAAAACGAGAAGTCTGAAGACTGATCCGAGCGGAACGCCTTCATGACGGGCGCATCCGCTGGGTCCTTTTGATTGAGCAAATCGGCGATGAAGGTACCGACATCGCCATCGATGCCGTTTTCGTGGATGCCGGAGCCCGTGAAGCTCACCGCGGTGACTTGATGGTTATGCATGAAGCCGCCGCGCGCCCAAGGCATGAAGTATCCAAAATTCGGCAATGGGTCGATCGCCTGCTTCAGTAGGTCCAATTCCTGCCCGAACATTGCGAGCGAAAGCGCATCCTTGCTCGCATCGTCCGGAGCGGCAATCACTGCAGGGACGAAGGGCCGGTAATGATAGGCCGCCATGACGGCATCGCGCTGGTACGTCGTGTAGCCGAACCGATCGTGGGGGAACGTTCGGGCCAATGCCGCGTAGGCGCTGCCCATGTTGTCCGGGTCGAAGTAAGGCGACAGCTTTCTGTTGATCGTGATCATGCCGTTCGGCCCCGCCATGTCCCACTCGGTTCGCACCTTGTCATAGAGACCGACCGACGGATGCGCCGCAGGGTCGGCATCGAACGGCGTAATGAAGACGGTCCCGGCGTCGTCGAGCATCGAGCTGTGCGCTTGCGGTTGCAGCAGATTGCGCAGCATCGCATAGTTGGCGAGTGCGCCGTAGCCGCCCGCGCTCGTCCCGTACACGAGCAATCGGCCCGGCTGGCCGAAACCGTGATCAACGAGCCATTGGGCCACGGCTTGCGCATTCTTCAAGCCGTTGTAGTGCTGAATGCGCCAATCGCCGGTGGGCGAGGTGTAGCTGCGCACGGCACTGCCCATATGAATGTCGCCCGTACAGTACGGCACGTACACCTGCGTCCAATCCTGCGTTTCGACGCGCGGCTCGCCCACGAGCGTATGCGCGAGATCCATGCGGATCATCAACGGCGAAAGAAACGACGACATTAAGGTCTGACTTGCCGTGCCGTTCATGTAGTTATGCGGGATGCCGTCCGGATTAAACGCACCTAAGCCTGCCTCGGGGCCCTCCGTGGCGGCGCCCGCGCACGTCGCATAGTCCCAGCACGCGCCGCCGGGTTGCATCATGTAGAGCATGTGGTTCGATTGCGCGCGATTGATGTAGAAGCGCATTGGCGTACCGTTGCCGCATGATGCGCCGCTGCTTTGAGGCAATATCACTTCGTACCACGAGTAGAACGGAATCGATGGATCCGGCAGCACGGTATCTGAAGCTTGTGCGTTCAGCGTGGCACAGCTCAGCATGCCGCCAAGGCAGACGGCTTTCAGCCATTTGGATACGGACATCTTCCCTCCCATGTCGATTGTTCAAAGCAATGCTCGGCTCACGGGATGCGAGCCGTACGTTCAATGCGTATCGGGTGAAGAAGCGTGATCGAACAACTGGACGCGCAAGGCCTGCAGGCGCTGAGCGATAACGGCCTGCTGCTGGGCCGGATCGGATATGGTCGCTTGAACTTCTTGGAAGATCTTTCGGCTTTGCTGCGCGTAAGCCTGGTAGCGAGGGTCCTGCGCGGGCGATGGACCTACCGTCTGTTTCGCGTACGCATCCCACTGCCGGGTCGACGCCGCCAAGTCGGCTCTGCGAGTGAGCGGGTCCGGGTCGGCGTCGATCAGCAACGCAGCCGTCATTGCTTCAGCTTGCAGGGGGACGATCTCGTTGCGAGCGACGTGCTCGGGCAACTCGGCGAGAATTTGACGAGCCAACCTCGCTCTCTCGGCTGCGGACAGATCGTTCTTATCTTTTCCGTACGCGGCTACGCGATCGCGGAACCGTGCGAATGCAATGACGCGGTGCACTTCCGCTTCCGCATCCGGTCGCCCCGCGAGCGCTTTGCGCAACGCCGTTAGATCGATCGCGCGTTCCGATGGTCCGGGTTCGGCGACCGACGGCGTTACGACGGTATCGTTCAATGTCGATGAAGCAGGTGCGGGTGCCGTCGTCGCACGACTACTCGCACTCGCGGTGAGATCGGTCGCGGCATCAACGGACCGTTCATATCGCCACACCGCGAGGACGATGGTTGCAGCCACAACCAGTCCCGCTCGCCGCCAAAACGCTTTTGTCGTTTGCACGCCGCATCCTTATGAACCCGCCGTGGATAGGACTAGGTTTTAGGACGAAAGGCGCGTGTCGTCAAAATCGATATTAAGCGTTGCACTCTAATTTTTTATGGAATCGAGCGCATTTATGCCGAACGTTGGTCAATGCATGCGTTTTTCCCAACCCGACAAAATCCGCTTTTCCAATACGTCGTAGCCGCCGTCGAAATGATGGCCGCCCGATGTGCGAATCACTTCCTGCGTACCGACCAAGGCGGGGCACAACGTATCGTCTTCATCCTGGCCGTAGAAGCACTGCACGAGGCCAGCGGGCAGGCGCTCGACCGCCGGCTTCGCCGGCAATGCCTTAGTGCTGGGCGGCATGCCGAGCCAACCTGTCACGCGAATTTGAAAATCGGCTGCATTCGCGAAGCCAAGCAGCGACACGATCGTCACCTTGTCGCGCAATTCAGCGGGAAGCCGGTTGTAGGCGAACGGCATCACGTCCGCGCCGAATGAGTAGCCGATCAATGCAAACGAATCCGCGTGCCATCGCGCGCCATAGACGCGCAGCACGCGGCTAAGATCCCGGCTGACCTGCTCCGGCGTCTTCTCACTCCAGAAATAGCGCAACGCGTCCCAGCCGACTACCGATACCCCATCCTTCTGCAACTGCTCGCCGATCGTCTTGTCGAGATCGCGCCAACCGCCGTCGCCCGAAATGACGATCGCCAACATTCCGCGTGGATGCGGGGCCGGCAATTCGATGAGCGGCAAGTCGGAGACGTCTTGCGCGCCGCCCGTATCGGCCTGCAAATGCGGTTCGATCAGTGCAGTCAGTTGATCGGCACGCGTCGTCGTCGCGGCGAATATCCTCGGCGGCTTGGCCAACAGCGGCGCCATCAAACGGTCGGCGTCCTTATCGAAATGAAATCCCGGCGAATCGGCCCCTTCCTTGACAGCCGATCGCTCGGCTTGCTGCTCCGCGGCAATCGCACCTTGCGTCGTTACACCCGTTTCGACGAATCCCGGTAAAGCGCTGCCGCGACTGATCGTCGGATCCGGCGGGCATTGAAGAAAATCGTGGTTCAACTTTGCATTCGCATCGACGGCTACCGCCCCGGCGATCGTATTCGCCGGCGCCTGCGCGAGGACATGCAACGCGAGCGTCGCGCCTTGACCCGTGCCAGCCATGATCGGCGCGAAGTACCGGCTCGATTTCAACTGGCGCTCGAGTTGATGGCTGACCGCCTCCGCGTCGCCGTCGAGATGCCGGCATGCTTGGCCCGTCGCCATGAGATTGGCCGCATAACGCCCGGTATCGACGCCGACCGTCAACGCGCCACGCTCGGCCAGCACATGGGCCGCTTGCGCATCGGCTGGGGTCCAGCCTTTACCCGAGGAGAACAATACGACGAAGCCGCGCATCTCGCCCTGCGGCCATTCGACCGCCACATCGCCATAGCGGCCGCCCGATACATGCGAGACGTGCGATTCGGCCGCCAGCACCCCCGTGCAGAGAGACGAAACGCCTGCCAGCAAGGCAAGCCACTTGATTTGTCTGAATGCTGCGTGAAATGTCATGAACGGCGGCCCCCCGCCAAAATCGAAAGGTCGAGCAGCGTCAGAAGGGCACCCGCCCATCCCGACACCGCAAGGTAACGCGGCTCCCAGCGCGGCTGAAACTTACCCTTGAATGCGCGCAAGCCTTGGAAGTTGTAAAAGCGCCCGCCGAATCGCCACACCAACGATCCGAGCTGATGCAGCGGCGAGCCGAGCGGCATCGGTCGCACACCCGAGAACGGCGCGACGCCGAGACTCAAGTGCCGATAGCCCTCGCTCTTCAAATGCAGCGCGAGCTGCAAGAACAAGTAGTCCATGACGAACGGGGAAGCATCGGAGAGGTGGCGCATGACGCCCACCGTCGCCTCGACGTTCAGGTCTGTCGTCATGAACGTCGTGAAAGCGACCGGTACACCGTCCTGCCGCACCAACATCACCGACTGCGCCGCGAGGTAGGCCTCGCTGAACGCCGCCACCGAGAAACTCTTTTCGCGCCCTGCTCGGCTATCGAGCCAACTGTCGGAGATGCGGCGCAACACGTCCAAGTGCTCGGGCATGAGCGCGGCGTCGATGACTTGCACCGTGCAGCCGTCGCGTTCGGCCCGGCGCATCGAATAGCGTAAGGCGGCGCGCTTCGGTCCGCTCAGATCGAACGTATCGAGCGCGAGCCGCGCTTCCTCGCCGAGCTTCATGAGCGTCAGCCCCGAATCCAAGTAAAGAGGCAGCGAATCGGCCCTGACCTGATAAAACGCGGCACGTCCTCCGTGCTTGTCCGCAAGCATCACAAACTTACGGATCAGCTCCGGCCATTCGTCGCGTGGCCCGACGGGATCGTGCAACGCGGCCCACGTGCGGCCGTGCTTGGCGAACATCAAGAACGCTTCGCGCGATTCAGAGAACAAGAAACTCTTGTCGCCCATCATCGCCAGCCCCGCGTCGCTGCGCTCCTGCGCGCGAATGATCTTGACCGCGTCGCCCAGATCTTCCGTGCTCGGATGCACGAAACGCCCGGCCGCCGGACGCAGCAGTTGCCAGAGCGCAAATGCCGTCGCGAACAGGCTGGACGCGAGCATCGCACGCAGCGAGCGCGAGGCGGGCTCGTGAAATGCGAATCGCCACCAGAGATCGACCTGATAAGGCACGTTGCGATAGGCGAAGAACATCACCCACGCCGCACAGATCAGCACGATGGCGACCGAGATCAGCCAGCCGGGCGTGAACGGCTCCGAAAACAAAGCGGCGCGCCGGTTGAAGCTGCCGTGCGTGCAAAGCAGCAGGATCAGCAAGGTCGCGAGCACGCCGGCCTCGACGAACGCCAATCCCTTGATCACCGAGAGAACGAGACTCACGGCCGTCAACGCGACGGACAGCCACCAAGCGGCGTCGAGCCTACGCAGCAAGCCGCGTGAGACGAACAGCAGGAACACGCCAAGGACCCCGCTCACCAACTGCGAGCCTTCGAGCGCCCACAGCGGCACGAGCTGGCGCAAGATGGCCAGGCGATGCGCCAATGCCGGCGTCGCGCTCGACACGATCAGCATCGAACCGACGACGAATGTAATCAAGCATAGGAACAGCGGCGCGATACGACCGACTTGATCGAGTTGCAAGCGGGTGCGCAATGCTTTGCCCTCATAGCATGCAAGCACGGCTGCGGACAACACCAGCGGCAACCCGAAATAGACGGCGCGATAGGCGAGTAGCCCCGCAAGAAGCGCCGGCGATGCAACGTCGCCACGCAGCGCGAAGACCATCACGGACTCGAATACGCCGACGCCGCCCGGCGTGTGACCCACGATGCCGAGCAACAGAGACGCCGAGTAGATAGCGAGAAAGCTGATGAAGCCAGCATGCGCGTCGGGCAGAAAGACCCACAACGCGGCGCCCGCACCGACGACATCGACGACGCCGAAGACGATTTGCCAAACCAAGCTCGCTCGTGCGGGAAGATCGAGCGTGATACCGCGCCAGCGCGTTTCGATCCGCTTCGTTGTTTTGCCGCAGAAGGCGATGGTCAATGCCAACGCGGCGAGCACGGTCAGGCTGCCGACGCGCAGTGCGCCCGGCGCCACATGCATCATCGCCGCAAGCGAATCGGTATCCCAGAGCGCGCCCAATGCGCTCGTCAGCAGCATTGCCAAGACGAGCGAACCGCTCGTCACCAGCATGAGACGCCCGACCTGCGACGGCGTGACCTCGGCCGCGCCGTAGACTCGGCAACGCACGGCACCGCCCGTGAGCGCGCCAAAGCCCGCGATGTTGCCCAGCGCCGACGCCGCCGTCGCGCCGATCCACAGCAGCGAGCGCGGCACCTTTGCTTCGACCTGACGCAGCCCGATCTCATCGCGCGCGACGAGCGCGACGAAGCTGAGCGCCGTGGCCGCCAGCGCGACGGCCCATCGTCCTGGCGCGATGTTGAACAGTTGGTGGCTGACCGAATGGTAGTCGATGCTCTGCGAGATTTTCTGCAGCGCGAGCAGCAACATTAGGCAGATAGCCAGCGCGAGGGCGGGCGAGACTAGCCGTTTATAGCTGATGTGCCGCGTTTTCGCATTGAACGCCGCTACGAACTTCGAACTACGATCTCGAGGACTTCCGTCGTGCATCTTTTTTGTGAATCGATCGTGCAAGCCGGCACGGAGCCAGCAATGGGGGCGGGATCAACGTCGTACGCCGCGCCACAATACTGTGGGGACCTGCGTCTTGCGGACGGTTCGATGTAGCTACTTGTGGTCTTTCTAAACGCGGCGAGGGCCGTTTTGGTTGACGTGGCTAGGCGCCGCGGCTCGAAAGTTGGGCGCGCGGGCGAGGGCTCTCGCGCCCGCGCGATCGACGGATTAGCGCGATCAGGCGGTTTCGATGGCTCTGGCTACGACCCGCCGACGTCAGACGAACGGTTTGCCCTCGATTTGCTCATAAAGGACGGTGCCATCGTCGGCTTCGAACTTTTCGACGTAATTGCGCGCTCCGCACATCGGGCAGCGGAACAACAGCCCTTGCCCCTCGTTCTGGATGACGACGTCTGCCTGCTCCCATTGCGCTTGGCAGCTTTGATTTCTACAGGTAAACACTGTGATTCTCCTACCGGGTCAGCGGCTTATTCATTGCCGCTATCGTTGTTTTCCGTCGCGCTCTTGCGGGAACGGCTACTGCGCGACGTGGACTTGCGCGGCGTTTTCGGCGCCTTGGGCTTAACGGGTGCTTCGGGTGCTTCGGATGCTTCGGGTGCCTGAACTGCTGCGGGCTCCGTGTTTGGATGCTGCTCCTGCGAGGCGTGCCCCCCGTTGCCGGCATGCGCGGCCTTCTTCGCGGAAGGTTTGCGCGCGGCGCGGCGCGGCTTCTGTACTCCCTGCGCCACGGCCTCGCTCGGCACCGCGGGAGCAACGGCGGGCGCTTCAATGGTCACGATAGGCTCTGCCGTCGTCGCGGGCATCGCCTCGTACGTGACTTCGGCCGCCGCGGCGCCCGGTTGTTCACGCCCTTGCTTACGGGCGGCTCTGCCTTTCTTGCGGCCTGTTTGGCCGCCCGCTTCGGCTGGCGCGCCGCTGTCCTGAGCCATCACATCGGTGATGACTTGCTTCGCCACGTCCGATGTTGCCGTCTGGCTGGGCCGATAAACGAATGCGCCGGACTTGTCGTCGCGGCCGACTTCGAGCAACCCGCGCGCTTGCGCTTCGTCGAGCAAATTGCCGAACGCGCGGAACCCGTAGTAGGACTCGCTGAAGTCGGGCTTGCGCCGCTTGATCGCGCTCTTGAGTACCGATGCCCAAATCTTTCCGCTCTCGCCGCGCTCCGACGCGAGCGCATCGAAGGTCTCGACGGCAATCGCAATGGCCTTCGCCTTGCGCGATTCCATTTCGGCCTTCGGATGTCTGTCTTCGTCGGCCGCTTTTTTCGTGGGCACGGCCGCTTCTCGCTTGGCCGTTGCGCGCTGCTGCTCGCGCACCAGATCGTCGTAGAAGATGAATTCGTCGCAATTGGCGACCAAGAGATCGGACGTCGAATTCTTCACGCCCACGCCGATGACTTTCTTCGCGTTCTCTCGCAGCTTCGAGACGAGCGGCGAGAAATCGGAATCGCCACTGATGATGACGAACGTATCGACGTGCGACTTCGTGTAGCAAAGGTCGAGTGCATCGACAACCAGCCGGATATCCGCCGAGTTCTTGCCCGATTGCCGCACGTGAGGAATCTCGATCAACTCGAAGCTGGCCTCGTGCATGGAGGCCTTGAATCCCTTATAGCGCTCCCAGTCGCAATACGCTTTCTTGACGACGATGCTTCCCTTGAGCAGCAGCCGCTCGAGCACGGGCTTGATGTCGAATTTTTCGAACTTCGCATCGCGAACGCCGAGCGCAACGTTCTCGAAATCGCAGAACAGCGCCATGCTGACGCTATCTTGAGGGTAAGCCATAAGTTCTCCAGCCGATCGGGCGCAATGATTCGTGAATGCTCAGATTGCGCACATGATAGCCGGTTGCGGGTAGCGATCCCATGACAGCCCATGCATCAGGGCCAGCGCAGTCGCTCGACCGTCACCTGTCGATGCGGCGCGTCTCGCACGAAGGCATCGATCGTTTCCCGGATGTCCGCATCGATGAAATCAGCGCGCTCCGCGTCGATCAGCACGGTCGATCGCTCGGGAATCTGCGCCAAACAGCGCGCCAGCATCGGCTTGGCGAAGAATGTCGCGTCCTTTCGCACTGAAAGCAAGAAGTAATCGTCGTGCCGGGTCAGCACGAACGTGCGAGCAAAGCTCGCTTGCATCGCACATAGCGCGCTCGTCGCGATGCCGATCGCGATACCGATCAGTAGATCCGTCGCGAGCACGCCGATAATCGTCGCGGCAAACGGCGCCCATCGGCCGACGCCTTCCCGAGCCATGTCGATGAACAGGCGCGGCTTGGCGAGTTTGAAGCCCGTTTGAATCAAGATTGCAGCAAGACTCGCCAACGGAATCAGATTCAGCACGGCCGTCAATACGAACACACTTGCCAGCAGCAATAGGCCGTGAATGACCGCGGACATCCGCGTCTGCGCACCGGCATGCACGTTCGCCGAGCTACGCACGATCACGGCCGTCAACGGGAGCCCGCCGAGCAACGCGGCGATGACGTTGCCCGCGCCCTGCGCCTTCAATTCACGATCCGGCGACACGCGCCGACGCTTGGGATCGATTCGCTCGAGGGCCTCGAGACTCAACAGCGTTTCTAAGCTGGCGACGACGGCCAACGTCATGGCGACACGCCAGACATCGGGGCTCGCCAGTTGCGAGAGATCGGGCATCGATATGGCATTCAGTAACGCCATGGGCGAATCGAGCGCCGCGAGCGACACGCGATGCTCGACGGGCGTGGCCAGTAAGGGTGCAATTCGGTCGAGCAACAGCGTGACGCCGATGCCGAAAGCGACCGCCACCAGGGGTCCCGGCACCGCCCGCACGAGCGCATAACGTTTCGCGAGCGGCGTTTCCCAAGCGAACAACAACGCGACAGACGTTGCGCAAAGCACGAGCGAGATCGGCAAAATATCGCCGAACGGCGTCGCGATCGCCGCCGCATGAGGAATCGTCGAATCGGCTTCGGCGACGAGCCCCACACCGACCGGTATCTGCTTGAGGATCAGTAGGATGCCGATGGAGGCCAGCATGCCCTTCACTACGGCGGCCGGCACATAGCTGGCGATGCGCCCCGCACGCAGCAACCCGAAGCCGACTTGCAGCGCGCCGGCAATCAGCACAGCGGCAAGAAACGCCGAGAAACTGCCGAGCGAGGCGATCGCCGATACGACGATGACAACGAGCCCGGCGGCCGGCCCGCTCACGCTCAAATGCGAGCTGCTCAAGAGCGCGACGACGAGACCGCCGACGATGCCTGACACGAGGCCCGCGAACGGCTCGACGCCGGAGGCGTTGGCGATGCCGAGGCACAAGGGCAATGCAACCAGGAACACGACGACGCCGGAAAAGACGTCGCTGCGCAAAGTGGAGAGCGAGACGGATACGCTCGAATCGGAAGATGGGTACATGGCCTTTCGCATGCGAATAGATTTTCGCCGCGTGACAGCGACGGCGAATGAAGCGCGGAACCCGTTGGCCGGAATAACCCGTTGGGGTGCTGATTGATGCCTGGAATCAAGCCTCGGGAACGACTGCCGCGCGACGATGCGTTGCTTCCTCGATGTCGGTAGATCAGGTGATTGCGTCCGGCACTCTTTCGACTACCTTTCGTAGTCATTACCAATATCTTACGAACAAAGAGCGCCGAAAAAAAACCGAAAAAAAAAAGCGGCGCTTCAAATCGAAGCGCCGCCGCTCTAGAACCGGCACTCGTTTATTGGAACGCCACCTCGGCGAAGCTACGCAGCTTGCGGCTATGCAGCCGATCGAGCCCGTTCATCCGCAGCAACTCCATGGCCTTCACACCGATCTGCAGATGCTGGTCGACCTGTGCGCGATAAAACTGATCGGCCATCCCGGGCAATTTCAGTTCGCCGTGCAACGGTTTATCCGACACGCAAAGCAGCGTGCCGTATGGCACCCGGAAACGAAAGCCGTTCGCTGCGATCGTCGCGCTTTCCATATCGAGCGCCACCGCTCGGCTCTGCGACAGGCGTTGAACCGGTTCTCGATGGTCGCGCAACTCCCAATTGCGGTTGTCGACGCTGGCCACGGTGCCCGTGCGCATCACACGCTTGAGGTCCGCCCCCTCGAGCTTCGTCACGTGCGCGACGGCGCGCTCGAGCGCCACCTGCACTTCGGCCAGCGCCGGAATCGGCACCCATAGGGGTAGATCCGCGTCGAGCACGTGATCTTCCCGGACATAGCCGTGTGCGAGCACGTAATCGCCGAGACGCTGCGTATTACGCAAGCCCGCACAATGCCCGAGCATCACCCAAGCATGCGGGCGCAGCACCGCGATGTGATCGGTGATCGTCTTGGCATTGGACGGCCCCACGCCGATGTTGATCATCGTGATCCCGCTGCCGTCCGCTCGCTTCAAGTGATAGGCCGGCATTTGCGGTAGCCGCCCCGGCAAGGCGCCTTCGTCGGGTTGCTCGCCGAGATTGGCGTTGTAAGTGATCACGTCGCCCGGCTCGACGAACGACGTGTACTCGCTTCGATAAGCGCGCAATTCTTCGTCGTCCGTATGAGCCATCAGTTGATGGCCGAGCTTCGTGAACTCGTCGATATAGAACTGATAGTTCGTGTAGAGCACGTAGTTCTGGAAATGCGTGGGCGCCGTTGCCGTGTAGTGCTTCAGTCGATGCAGCGAAAAATCGACGCGCGGGGCCGTGAACAAGGCGAGCGGCGACGGTTCGCCGGGCAGCGGTTCGTAGGTGCCGTTGACGATGCGATCGTCGAGGGCGGCCAGATCGGGCGTATCGAACACGTCGCGCATAGCCATCAAGCGTTCGCGCCCGAGATCGCCCTCCAGGTGGATGCCTTCGGCGAAGGCAAAGTGGATCGGGATCGGCTGCTGCGACACACCCACTTCGATCGCCACATGATGGTTCTTCGCGAGCAGGCGCAGTTGCTCGCGATAGTAGTTGCCGAACAGGTCGGGGCGCGTCACCGTCGTCTCGAACACGCCCGGCCCTGCCACGAACCCATACGAGCGGCGAGAATCGACATGGGTGTTGACTTCAGTGCGCACGCGGATGAACGGATAGCAAGCGCGCACGCGCTCATGAAAAGCCTCGTTGCGCCGATAGCGCGCGAAAGCGTCACGCAAAAACGCGGCGTTCGCCTCGTAGATTTCGGATAGACGCGTGACGGCGTCGGCGGCGTCCACGAACGCCTCGGTCGGAAAATCGGTCGGATGCATCGCACGCGCGTGTTGTGTCAGATCGTTTTTCATCGTTTGCTTCGCCTCGTTCGTTCCAACGACATTACCACGAAGCGCCATCTATCAGGCCCCGTGGCCTCACCGCTTGCGTGCTTCCCCCCAAAGCATGCGATCGACGTGTCGAGGTGTCGAGGACGATCCAAGGAGCGCATTTGCTAGAATTCAAGGATCTTCCGGAGACCCATCATGAAGCCGTACTTTTCCGCCGCCGTTTGCGCAGCGTTTGCCGTGACGAGTCTCGCCGCCGCACCGCATGCCGTGCTCGCCGCCCAGGCCGACGGCGCGCAAGCGCGCGAAGCGCAGCGCGCTGCCAATGAGGCGGCCGGGCTGCCCGACCTCACCAAGATCAATCGCCCCGCGGCTGAAGTCTCATCCAAGGTGGACATCAACGACGTTCCGCGCACGCCGAGCTATTACGAAAAGAGCCGTAACGGCACCGAAATCACCGAATACCGCGACCGCGGCAAGCCCGTGGAAATCGACGTTCACTCGAATTTCGGCACGCGTTATCAAATGAGCGCATCGCCGGACACGTCGCCGCAGGTGCACAGCAGCGCTCAACCGAGCACGCGTCTGCCGTCGATCAACCTGCACTACTGATTTTCATCGCATCGTTCGGCGCGCCGCGCGCAATTCGATCGATCGATCGGTCGCCGACGCGCTACCGACGTTCGGCCTGCGCGGCCGCCGTCGCATGCGCCGCCCCCTTTTTAATTGCACTCGAAGCCTCTCGCATGGCCGTCTTTACCGTCGTCAACGAAAACGATCTCGCGCACTGGATGCGCCACTATGATCTCGGCGATGTCGTCGATTTCCGCGGCATCCCCTCCGGCATCGAAAACAGCAACTTCTTCTTGACGACGACGCGTGGCGCCTATGTCCTCACGATCTTCGAGAAGCTGACCGCGGAGCAATTGCCGTTCTACCTCGAACTCATGCGCCATCTCGCGCATCACGGCGTGCCCGTGCCCGACCCCATGCCGCGCAATGACGGCGCGCTGTTCGGCACGCTGCACGGCAAGCCGGCGGCCATTGTCACGAAGCTGCCCGGTAAGGCCGAGCTGGCGCCGGCTAGCGAGCATTGCGCGGAAGTTGGCCAGATGCTTGCTCGCATGCACTTGGCCGGGCGCGACTTCAAGCCGTATCTGCCCAATTTGCGCAGTCTGCCGTGGTGGCAAGAGACAGTGCCGCAGATACTGCCGTTCCTGACCGGCGAGCAACGAGACCTAGCGAGTTCCGAACTCGCGCACCAAACCGCGTTCTTTGCATCGGCAGACTACGCGTCGCTGCCGGGCGGCGCGTGCCACTGCGATCTGTTTCGCGACAACGTACTGTTCGCGCCGGCTGAGACCGGTACGAATCATACGGTGCGCCTCGGCGGCTTTTTCGATTTCTACTTCGCTGGGTGCGACAAGTGGCTGTTCGACGTAGCGGTGACAGTCAACGATTGGTGCGTCGATCTAGCCACCGGCCAGCTCGACCCTGCACGCGCAAGCGCGATGCTGCGCGCCTATCAAACCGTACGACCGTTCACGCCCGAAGAGCGACGCCACTGGGGCGACATGCTGAGAGCAGGCGCCTATCGCTTCTGGGTATCGCGCCTGTATGACTTTTATCTGCCCCGCGCGGCCGAGATGCTCAAGCCGCACGACCCTACTCATTTCGAACGCATCTTGCGCGAGCGGCTAACCGTCGTCGCGCCTTTGACTGCGTCAAGTCCATGCAACTGACAGAAGTTTCCGCAAAGACCGGCTACGTTTGGTTCCGGCAAGGTATTTGGCTGTTTCGTCGCAATCCGCTCGGATTCCTGACGATTTTCTTTACCTATTTGATCGCGATGTGGGCGGTATCGTTGATTCCGTTCGTTGGCGCGGTGTTGCCGCTCGCCTTGATTCCGGGCATTGCGGTCGGCTTCATGACAGCCTGCCGTGACACGGTGGCGGGGAAGATGGTGTTTCCGACGGTGCTCGCCGATGGATTCCGGTCATACGGCGCGGCGGGCGCCATGCGCCTAATGGAACTGGGCGGTATCTATGTGGCTGCGCTCGCGCTTGTTTTTGCCGGATCGGCATTGGCCGATGGCGGCGTGCTGTTCAAGCTAATGATGGGGACGCAAAGCGTCTCTCCCACGGCGCTGGCCCCGGGCCCGCTGATGGCGGCCGGGCTCGTCGCATTTGCGTGTTACGTGCCGGTTGCAATGCTGTTCTGGTTCGCACCGGTTCTGACGGCCTGGCACGACATACCACCGGTGAAGGCGATGTTCTTCAGCCTCGTCACGTGCTGGCGCAATCGCGGCGCGTTCATCGTCTACGGCACGCTGTGGTTCGCGACGGCGATCGTCGTCTCTACCGCGCTATCGCTGCTGATGGAGGCGATCGGTGCGCGCGAGTATGCGTTCACCATCCTCTTTCCGGCGTCACTCACGCTGACGACGATGCTCTACTGCTCGTTTTACGCCACGTACCGCGGCTGTTACGGCGTGCAGGAACCCAACGGAAGTGGGACTGGCACTAACACCGGCGCTCCGGGAACGCCCGGCGCCTGATTCGCGCGCGGCGCGATCGCGCCGGCCCGCGAGAATTAGCGTGCCGTGTGCCAGGACGAGGAGTCCGCGACAAAGGGGTGGACGACCACGGCTTCGCGGTCGAGCTTGCGCATACGGAATTCGAGATCGTACAGATCGGTGGCTTCGGCCAGGTACGCATCGTTGCGCGCCTTTTGACGTTGGTCGGGCGTTTGGGTCAGGAACAGAAACAGGCGGGTGAGCAGGAACATGGTGTGGCCTCGTCTTGAGTTATAGGTGTTAACACCTAAGCGATAACCCGTATTATAGGGAAAACCCTAGGAATACGCTAGTGCTCTACGAGGATGTGGTTTTTTCGCGTCGCGAAGCCGCCGTGAATGGCCGACGCGCCGGGGGCGTGCCGTCGTGACGGGTTCCTGGGCGTCGTCTCTACCGGGCGGCCATGCGGCGAGCCGCTGCGCGTGGGCGGCGGCGTTGATCACGGAGGAATGCCCAGATCAACGCGCTCGCGTCAGGCCCCGTTTCGGAATGAAATGGGACAGTCTCGTCGCCGCCGGCCCACGCATGGCCAAGCGCCTCTACGCGGCACACGCGCACGACACTTCGGTTGCTTATCTGGTAGTCGTGGAACTCGGCAAGCCCTTCTCGCGTCTCGCTCAGCGTCCCCGCCACCCAGTCCCCGGCGGGGTCGATGAAACCATTCAAGCGCAAGAAGGCAAGGCCGAGCTGTTCAGCGTTTTTCGGGGAGACGACTCGGTCCGCCTCGCCATGCACGATGATGGCCGGCATGCCCGGATAGCGCGCCACGTCGACGATCGCATCGATGAGCGCAATCGGATCGCGCCGCACGCCGCGGCGCATCACATCCATCGCCGTCATGCCCGAATGCGCTTCGCCCAATGCGGGCGCCGAGTGCAACGCAACGCCCGCGAATCGGTCCGGATAATAGATCGCCAGCAACGACGCCAAGCCCGCGCCGGCGGATAATCCCGCCAGATACACTCGCTCAGGGTCGATACGGTGATGCTCGATTAGCGAATCGACCAGAGAAACGACAGCGCGCGCCTCGCCGAGGCCTGCCGTGTCGCGGTCGTCGTACCAATGCCAACATCGATGCGCGTGCGCGTGCTTCGATTGCTCGGGGTAGACCACCGCAAAGCCATGCTGATCGGCCACTAGGTTCATGCGCGTGCCCAGTGCAAACTCATCGATTGACTGCTTGCAGCCATGCAGCATGACGACGAGCGGTATCGGCCCCTTTCGTTTTTCGGCCGTCGGTGGAATGTATAAGCCGTATGACAAATGATTGACAAGCTGCCCAGGCAGCGGCGGCGCGGAATGATAAGAGCGCGTCCATTGCCCTTTCGTCCATGCACCGGCGCGCGGACGGACGAGGGACTCCCTCGGCTCGCGCATTTTAACGTCGGGCAGCTCATGCTGCGGCGCGCGCCGCGTTGAACCAGCGCTCTTGCGGCGCTTGGCCTTGGTCGGTTGCGCCGCCGGCACACTCATCATGCGTTTGAGACCCTGTAACCAGAGTTTCGTCAGGGTTTTGGTCATGGTACTTTCGCTCGCTAAAAGGGACCGTTCGACTTATGCGGTTCTTTTTATGATGCATCGCACAATATACCCTTTTCGCGTTTCGCCGCTCGCACGCCGCTCGCACCAACTGGGACATCCGGCTTAGTACGCCATTGGCGAGCGGCCCCCCCCATGGGCGGGCGCGGCTCGCTATACTGTTTCTTCGCGTGGCGCCTGTCGTCGGTTCGAACGGCGACCGCGTTAATAGATAAAAGATAGGAGCCGCGCGGCAACACACGCACAGCCGATGCCCGATATGTACGATTTGCCTCTTCACCTCTGGTTTTCGATTACGCGCTTGGGCGGCGCCGGACTCACGCTGCCGCTCGCGATCGCCATCGCACTGTGGCTCGCGATCGGCTATTCGCGCCGCTTGGCCCTCGGGTGGCTTGTCATCGTCGGTGCGGCAGCAGGCCTCGTCACACTCACCAAGATCGCCTTTCTCGGCTGGGGAGTCGGCATTCGCGAATGGGATTTCACCGGTGTCAGCGGCCACGCGATGCTGTCCACCGCCGTCTATCCCGTTGCGTTCTTTCTGACCCTACTGCCTACGCGGCCCAGCATCCGGCTGGCCGGCGTCGCGTGCGGCCTGGCTGCAGGCCTAACCGTCGGTTTGTCGCGCGTCGTGCTGAGTGCGCACTCGCCGTCCGAAGCCGTGGCCGGGTGCATCGTTGGGGCGCTGGCCGCCGTTTTGTTCGTTTGGTGGGCGTGGGATGCGAAGCCTAGTAAATTGTCGGCGGTGCCCGTTGCCGTCAGCCTGTTGATGCTGACCGCTGCACTTCACGATGTGCGCGTGCCGACTCAACATTGGATTACCCACATCGCCTTGCACTTGTCCGGCCGCGAACGGCCGTATATCCGCGCGCGCTGGAAGGCGGGGCACCACGCGCCCCAGCCGGTGTCGCCTCCCCCTATGGGCCGCAGCGCCGCGCTCACGTCCCCTTTCGCCTGACGCCCGCCTCGAGCGCGGAACCGCGCACGATCACCGAATCCCCTCCCCCGCTCGCGAGCCCATAGGCGCAATCGGATGTCCGCCATTGGACGATGCGCTATTACCTTCGCTATATTACGATCTAGGTTTCCACTCACGCTACGTCTTTCATGAACGCACCCGTGTCCGCCGTCCGACGCCGCATTCGTACGCTCGCGCTTTGCGCCGGCGCTATCGCCGCCTTTTCGATCCAGAGCGTTGCGCGCGCCGATGAACTCGTCGTGTCGGCCGCCGCCAGCTTGACGAACGCCTTCCGCGAAATGGCCGGCGCGTTCGAAAAGACGCATCCGAATACGAAAATCGCCCTCAATTTCGGCGCGTCGGACGTGCTGCTGCAGCAAATCGTCAACGGTGCGCCCGCCGACGTCTTTGCGTCGGCCGACGAAAACGCGATGGACAAAGCCGTCGAAGCCAAGGCCGTGGCGCCCGATACGCGGCGCGATTTTGCAACCAATTCACTCGTGATGATCGTGCCGTCCGACAGCCCCCTGAAGGCGCCTTCGGTGCGCGAGACGATCCGCCTGCCGCAAGTTAAGCACATCGCGCTCGGCGATCCGGCATCGGTACCCGTCGGCCGATACACCAAGGCCGCCCTGGAGCGTGAAGGCAACTGGGACGCCGTCAAGGGCAAAGCCGTGCTGGCCAGCAATGTGCGGCAAGCGCTCGATTACGTCGCACGCGGCGAAGTGGACGCAGGATTCGTCTACAGCACCGATGCCGCGCTAATGCCGAACAAGGTGAAAATCGCCGCTATCGTGCCTACTGAAAAGCCGGTTGCCTACCCGATTGCGGTCGTGAAAAGCAGCTCGAACGCAGCCCACGCCGGCGCGTTCGCGAGCTTCGTGCTCTCGCCGGACGGCCAGGCGATCCTCGCCAAATACGGCTTTAAGCCGCCGGCGAGCCAGTGAACCGACACACGAGCAGCCCGCACGCCATGCAAGACGCCTGGATTCCGCTTCTACTCTCGCTGAAGGTCGCCGGATGGGCGACGGCGCTCGATGCGCTTATCGGTGTGGCCGCGGGCCTTGCGCTCGCACGCTGGCGCTCGCGGGCACGCGATATCGTCGATGCACTGTTGACTCTGCCGCTCGTCATGCCGCCGACTGTGCTCGGCTACTACTTGCTCGTGCTGCTCGGCCGGCGCGGTCCGATCGGCGCCTGGCTCGATACGCTCGGCATTCGCCTCGTCTTCACCTGGGAGGGTGCCGTCATCGCGTCGATGATCGCAGCCTTCCCGCTCGTGCTCAAAGCGGCGCGCTCCGCCTTCGAAGCCATCGATCCGCAAATGGAACACGCAGCGAGGACGCTCGGTATCAGCGAAGCCGCCTTGTTCTTTCGCGTGACGTTGCCGCTCGCGGCGCGCGGCATTCTCGGCGGCGCGCTACTCGCGTTCGCGCGCGCACTCGGCGAATTCGGCGCCACGCTGATGGTCGCCGGCAACTTGCCGGGGCGCACGCAAACGCTGTCCGTGGCGGTGTACTCGGCCGTGCAAGCCGGCGACGATCATGCGGCTAATCTGCTCGTGCTCGTCACATCGGTCGTCTGTGTCGTCGTGCTGCTCGTGGCCGGACGGCTCGTTCCGCAGCACAATCTGTTGACGTCGCGATAGCGGCACGGTTTGGATACGGCAATGACGCTCACCGTCGACATCCGCAAAACACTCGTGACGCGCGAACGCCGTTTCGAGCTCTGCATCTCGTTCGCGGGGAACTGCCAGCGCATTGTGCTGTTCGGGCCGTCAGGCGCCGGCAAGTCGCTGACGCTGCAAGCCATTGCGGGCCTGCTCAGGCCGGACAGCGGTGCCATTACGCTCGGCGGTGACGTGCTGTTCGACTCTGCCCGCGGCATCGACGTGCCCACGCGCTCGCGCGGCGCCGCTTACTTGTTCCAAGATTACGCGCTGTTTCCGCATTTGAACGTCAGGCAGAACGTGGGCTTCGCGTTACGGCGCGGCTGGCTCAATCCACGCTCACGCGACAGCTCGCGCGAGGTCGAGTATTGGCTCGATGCATTCGATTTGAAGGCCGTCGCGGGCAGCTATCCGGCACAGCTATCGGGCGGCCAACAACAACGCGCGGCGCTTGCACGCGCGCTCGTGGCCGAACCGCGAATCTTGTTGTTGGACGAACCGTTCGCCGCGCTCGACGCCGGCATGCGCGAGCGCATGCGTCGCGAGCTATCCGAGCTGCAAACGCGGCTGGACATTCCGATGGTCCTCATCACGCACGATGAAGCGGACGTGGCCGTCTTCGGCGATCAAGTCGTTCAGGTGGATCGAGGCTGTGTGCAGGAAGCGGCGCACTATGAGGGACTCGAGGCCCGCGACGCCTAGTCGCGCGGCGCACCTTTCGCGCTCAGTCGGCCGTGCCGAGAATGACGCTCGATGCTTTGAACACGGCGGTTGCCCGTTTGCCTTCAACGAGCCCAAGCGCGTCGGCGCTTTCGTTCGTCACGATCGCGGCGAGGACCGTCGAATTAGCGTCGGGCGGTAAGCCCGTGGGGCCGTCGAGCGCGAGCGAGACCTCGGTGTTGACGGCACCGCGCGTCACCCGCGTAATAAGGCCGCCCAACTGATTGCGCGCGGATAACCGCAGCGGCTGTCCCGCATCGGCGTCGTCAGTCATCAGCATCACCCATGACGCCTTCACGAGCGCGAACGCCGGCGCGCCGACCACGAGGCCGAGCGTCTGCGTGCTTTCATGCGTGACCACTGCGACGATCGTCTGTCCGCCCGGCAGCGCCAGTGCGATTTCGTCGTTGACGCTGCCGCGCGTGACGGTCGATACCGTCCCGTAGAGTTGATTGCGGGCGCTCGTTTTCATGCCGATTCTCCCGATCAGTGCCCAATCGCCCGCGAAATGTTCGATCGCCGCACTCGCGCGTTCGATGAATTTGCGATGCTCGCGTTCGACCGCATGGAATGTTTCGATCAGACGGTGAGCGCGGGGCGTCAGTGTCGTGCCTCCGCCGCCCTTGCCGCCCACCGCGCGGGTGACGAGCGGCTCGCCCGCCAGATTGTTCATCGCATCGACAGCGTCCCACGCGGACTTGTAGCTGATGCCGACCGCCTTGGCGGCCGATGTGATCGATCCCGTGTCGCGGATGGCGGCCAACAGTGCGATACGTGCAGCGCCGCCGAGCGTTTCCTGCCCCGCGCGCAACCAAACGGAACCGCTCAGTTCAAGCGGTGCAGTCGATTTAGTGCCGGTGGCGGAACCGGCCGATGACGGGGGAAGATCGCTCATGAGGAGGGTAGCGAGGCAGGAGGACGTCGGAATTATAGGCCTCGACGCCGCGCAACTAGCACTCCTCATGCCGTCACGGCAATGTGATTTTGCGGGTGAATTCGTCCGTCACGTTCGGAGCCGTGGCGATGCCAAATACCGCATGCACTTCATCGTGTCCACTAGCAGCCAGGCCCATGTAATCGCCGAGGAAATGGCCAGCCGCCACCGGCGCGTTCAAGATGTTGAACGACCTCGTCGTCAGCCGCTTCTCGTAGCCCCAGTTGTGGGCGTTCGCGCAGTCGTGGACGGTGGCGCAGAAAACCGCGAAATAATCGGTGCCCTCGAAGCCGGCCGGTATATTCCTGTCGTTGCGGAAGTCGTAGTAGGTCACCACGATCGCCTTGCCGTCCCCCGCCGCTACCACCGCTGGGATAAAAGCCTGCTGCCGGCACGGGTTCGCGGCATTCACCGGCGTCTTGTTGATCATGACGGGCGCTGACCAGGTGGCTCCGCGGTCATCCGACTCGCTGAAATAGATTCCGTCGACCGGAATCGACCCGGTGGGCGTAGTGCAGGTGGCTGTCGAAAAGCGAGCGTCCTGCCAGGCGAGGTAGATCGCCCCCGTCACCCGGTTCACCGCGACACTGTAGAGAATGGAGGCATCGCGTACCGGCTGGCCCGAGTCCGGCGTGACCACGCCAACCACCTGAATGTCGCTGGCGAATGATGGGCCGCTCCAGCTTCCGCCCTTATCCGTGGACCTGACATAGCCGATGTCGAGGCCCGTCGCCGTGACGCCGATCGCGGTGAAGAAATCGAGCAGCGTCCCATCAGGCAACACCTGCACGATGTTGTCGATTGTCTGCTTGTCGATGCCAGGGTTGTAGATCGGAGCAGCCTTGCTCCAGGTCACACCATTATCAAGAGAGCGAGAGAAGAACGTGGGTCCGACGGTAGTAGGGTTGGCGGCCTGCGGGTCGGCGGTCTTGCACGGCGCCTTCGAGGCCGGCGCGCACACCAAGGACGCGCCTACCTTGGAATTGAGCTTTTTGCGCGCGATCGAGATACCGTCGCCTTGCGCGAGCATCTGTGCCCCGGCGACGGACGGGTTGAGCAGGCGCAGTTGATCCCACACCGCATAGACGAGACCGTTCGCGGTTGGATCGGCGGTAATTGAGTTCTTGTCATTCAAGACGTCCTGCGAATTGTTGTCGATGAGCGTGACGGGAGCTTGCCACGTCGCGCCGTGGTCGACGGAGCGGCTGACGACCATCCCGCTTTTTCGCGTTCCGAACGGTGTCGTCGGCTTCGCAGGGTCTATCACCAGCGAGAAAAAGAAGGCCGTTCCGTCCTTCGCGAAGTCTACCCAGGGATCCGACGCGCGACGGTAAATACCGCCGGTGCAATTGCTGACGCCGGACGGGATCGTATCGGTCCAGGCGCTACCCGCATTGTTCGAGACGACGCCGACCAACCCACGCGAACCACCGTCGCTCCAGCGGTCCTGCTGGTGACCGACGAGGAGACGACGCGTGTCGGTCGGATCGGCCGCCACCCAGGGTTCGATTGACGTTGCGGGATAGAGGACGCTACCGAATGCGGTCTCCTGCGCTTGCACGTGGTCTGCCGTGCATCCGCTAAATGGATCGCCCACGGCCACCGGGACGAGCGGGCCGAGGACTTGCGCCTGTGCGATCGGGCTGATCGCGCATGTGAGGGCGACAATGCCGCCAGCCGCCAAAGCTCGGGGAATAGAACGGGATAGGCATCTGGAAATTGATTTCATTCTCTGCCTCGCGAAAAAGGTAAATCGCCTTATTTGTACCGCCGGGTGCAGATCACCGGCCCCATGAGTCTCGTAGTGCGAACCGCAGATTCACGGGCGAAGCACGACCTACCCCGCCGCGAAACACCGGCTTGCTTTCAAGCACTGAGAGATTCATTGCAGAAGCACACTAGGTCGCGCGAGCCTGATTTGTGTGAAATGTCGATCACAAATGCAAATTCGCAACGCGGCATCCACGCCTGGATTGGCATGGCATAGCGCATGCAGAAGGGAGGTCAAAGCATGTAGGTGCTTGCAGAAACGTCGCGTCCGCGCCGACGGCCGGAAAGTGCTTCCGCGGCATGCGCAGGCCGTGTGCAATGCGCCTCAGGAAACGGCGGCGGCGGCACGCAATGCGCTTTTTAGCCACATGCGCAGGGGCGCCGCTGCCAGGGCAGGAAAGGAGTGCAACGACTCGGCCAGCAAGGCGCGCTGGCCCTGTTGGTCTCTTACCTGCTGAACAGCTTCTTGTAAAGCGCCGCGGCCTTCGGCACGGTGACGCGAATCTCACTCGTGTCGCTGTAGATCACACCATCCGGGCCGCCCGTGTTGGTGTTCCAGTAGTTGGCGTAGAGCACGTTGCTGCCGCCTGCCTGGATCCAGTTGTACATGTTTTGAATGTACGCCGTGTCGTCGCCGTGTCCGACCGGCGAAGGCTTAGTCGACACACCCCACTCCGAATAG
This sequence comes from uncultured Burkholderia sp., assembly GCA_964425025.1. Taxonomy (GTDB): domain Bacteria; phylum Pseudomonadota; class Gammaproteobacteria; order Burkholderiales; family Burkholderiaceae; genus Trinickia. The sequence continues at coordinate 41,555 of CAYRLJ010000018.1, forward strand.
GCCTCCGACTTCCCGTGCTTGCGCGCGAAATTGCGGAAGAACGCGAGACCTTCATAGCGGTTCAAGACGTCGTTCCAGCCGTTGTTGAATTGGTCATAGAGGTCTGTGCCGATGATGTTGACGACATCGTCGCCCGGATACGCCGTCGTCCAATCGAAGTTGTTCGGATTCGTGCCCCAGTTCACGTTCCATTCAAAGCGCAGGACATTGCACTTCGAGCGCATCACCTGAACGATGTGCCGGTAGGCAGCCTTGTACTCCGACGCCGCGCCCACTGCCGACCAGGGGTACCACTTACCGTTGAACTCCCAGCCGAGGCGCACGATGACACGATGCGGCGCGCCCGTTTTGGAGGCAATATTCTCGGCAAGCTGCTTGTAGTAGGTGTCGTAGGATCCTCTCGCGATGTTGCCGAGCTCACCTTGATGGCCCGAGTTCGGCAACATGGGAACGGAAATGACTTCGATACGGCTCGCGTTCGACCTGAGCCACGCCTTCGTGGCCGACCCCAGGAAATACGGGTTGGCGATGTCACCCCACGACGAACCATTCAGGAACGTCAGACGGTACATCACGGGTTTTCCGAGCCAATTGCTGAAATTATTGTATTGCGTAATCGAACCGTCGCTACCCATGTGAAGACCGACTGCGGCGGCGTGAGCACCGGCGCAGACACCAGACATGAGAGCGGTACTGACGGCGAGGTTACGCAGAAATTTCTTATTCATCCCAAAAAACTCCATAGTTATGCATGAGCGACCGCTCACGGTTGTCGCCCAAATAATTGATTGGATCATTCATGGTGAATCGAATTGATCTTGAAAGCACTTTGCTTGCGATGTCAATGGACGATGCAAACAAGATTTCAATGATCAGCCCGCTTCATTGCGCCACTGATAAATCGAAGGCAAAAGGACACCACTTCCGGCTTTTCGAAAGAAAAAGCGCGGCAAGCTCAACCACAGTAGTTTCAAATCGCGGGATTACTCCGAACGTTTCAAGTGGCGTGTCCGGGCTCGTCCGCGTCCTACCTTTTGCATTCGAGAGAGAAAATCGAACTGCAAAATTTGCAGGCGATATTATGCCCGGCCCGGCGTCCGCGGCGCGGATACCAACCTCAGGCAAAGCTTCGCCAAGCTCAGGGGGACTGTAACCATTTACAGAATACAGGAATGGTTACAGTCATCCAGTAACAAGGTGTAACCTCCTACGAATCGTAATTAGGGACATACGAAACTCCGTCTAAACAAGCACCGCCATCTACTTGGCGCGCGAGGCTGCGCCGAAGCGAATGTGTGAGCGGTACCGACCTACGCGTTAAAGGAAGCAGGGTTCGACACTCTCGAACTCGCATGAACGTGGTGACAGATCCCGGAGCGACAAGAAAGTTCGCATTTTTTTCAATCGCGATGAGCCAATCGCGCCGAATATGTGGCTTAACCCACTGATTTTAAAATGAAAATCTATCGCTACCTGCCTCTTGAATTTTTTTCGCGTACCGGGCTTAGTGTGACGCATAAAGCGTTTTGTCGGATGAATCAGATGCATGGTATCGCGGCATGGCGGTCACTGCGGTACCGGGGGAACAGCCGCAGCGGGATTGCATCTCGCGCAATGACTTAATCAAAGTCGTCGCTTGACGCGACTCGCGCACTGAAAACGTGAACGGGGTAAATAAACGCCTGCTTTGATCATAACAATCGGCCTTTTAATTGAGTTTTCGCGATTGCTAAAAATACGCTCGTACGACGCATTTCGCGAAGATGTTTCGCATCGCGGCGGAGTTAATCCAGCTCTACCGGCAAAAAATATCGCGACGGTTGCGCATTAATTAATTGAACCTAACTCGCACCATCCCTCGCATCGGGCGGAGCATCTAGCCCGAGACACCGCCGGATGCGCCGTCAAAGCGGACGCGCGCGGCATGGATTTCTGGATAACGACGATCGGCCCAATCGATAAGGGCCGCCATCGGATCCAATAGGGATTGGCCTAGTGGGGCCAGTCGATATTCGACGCTCGGCGGGCTGGTGGGAAAAACATGGCGGGTGATAAGTCCGTCGCGCTCCAGATCGCGGAGTGTCTGGGTAAGCATGCGCTTGGAAATGTCCGGGATGGCTCGATGAAGCTCACTGAAGCGCTGCGATCGCGTCGCAAGCTCCATGATCATGAGCATGCTCCATTTGTCGCCGATGCGGTCAAGCACGTCGCGAACCGCGCAGTGTGCCGGCTCGGTGTCCTTCAATTCATGTTGATATCGGCTGAATCTCTCGATCGCATTCCGGGCCGTGCTCATTCGGGTTCCCTTTAACTCTTCTGGTAACAAAAAACTGCCTCCTTCCGGCGCGAGGCATAGGACTCTATGATAGACCTGCCCTCAAACAAAGACCGCTCCTCAGGAAGCGCTGACGTCAAGCCCCGTTCCCGCCCCGCCTTCTCTACCAGACTCCGGCGGATACATGGGCCGGCGCGTGGCGGGTGCGCAGGGGGAAGACGAAGATTCCGACGACACGGCATCCAGCCGCAGCCGCGGAAATGTTGGCGTTTAGGCGCAATACTCATTTCAGGAGAAACACATGTTTTTGGTAATGGGGATTACGGGACGCGTAGGCGGCGCAACGGCCCAAAAGCTGTTGGCGCAAGGCAGGAAAGTACGAGCGTTGGTCCGCAATCGCGAGAAGGCGACGTATTGGGCGGATCAAGGTGTGGAACTCGTCGACGGCGACTGGAATGATGCGGCCGCCGTGCAGAGGGCGCTCGAAGGGGTCGACGGTGCATTTGTCATGCTGCCGGCTGTTTGGGCACCCTCGCCTGATTTCAGGGAGGCAAAGGGCGTGATCGCGAACTATGTCGAGGCGCTAACCCGAGCAGCGCCGCCGCGGGTGGTTGCGCTGTCTTCGATGGGGGCGGATAGAACCAGTGGGCTGGGAATGATCACGGCCCTGTCACTTTTCGAGCAGGGACTGCGCCACCTGACGTTGCCGGTCGTCTATCTGCGAGCCGGCGGTTTTTTCGAAAACTTCCTTTACGGCTTGCACGTCGCCCAGGGCGGCACGCTACCCGTCTACTACAACCCGACGAGTCGGAAGTCGACCATGGTCGCGACCGACGATATCGGCGCCGAGGTGACGGCGCTGCTGACCGGGCCTGGATGGTCCGGACATCGCGTCGTTGAGCTTGGCTCGATGGTCAGCGCGGACGAAATCGCGGCTCAGCTAGGCGAAGTCTTGCAGCGCGAAGTCAAGGCCTTTGCCATCCCGCGCGCCGGATGGCCAGCAGCGTTCGAACAGTTCGGCATCCCGAAGGGACAGACAGGCCCGGCCGAAGCGATGTTCGATGCCGTCAACGCGGGCTGGATGGATCTGGGCGTCGAGGGTACGGAGCATGTCGCGGGCACGACGTCCCCTCGCGAGGTCTTTGCGACGGCTCGCAAGGCCACCACGGCATGAACAACGGGGAGCGGCCGGCTGATCGACCAGGCGGCCACTCTTGTCCTTCGTAGCGCCCTCATCATTAACCCGCATTGAAAGCTATGCGGCCATCCACAAGCCGTCGGGAGGATTCTGTATTTCAGTAGCGGTCTTTGCATCAAGGCAATTTTTGCTCACAATCGAGGTTCGTTAAGCTCCCCGAAAAAATCGTCGCCGTCTTCATCGTCGGCGTGTTCGATCTGCTTCTGACCGATTGACCCACTTGAACGAAGACGCAAGAAAACACACCCGCGCCAACCTGCTGATGCTACTGGCCGCCATGATATGGGGCTCAGCGTTCGTCGCCCAGCGGCTGAGCCTCGATGCCATCGGCCCGTTCCTGTTTACCGGGCTGCGATTTCTATTAGGATCGGCCGTCGTGCTGGCGCTATGTCTACGCCCCGCCGCCCGGGCGTCGCGCGTCGAATTAGCCACGCTCGCGCAACGCCCGAAAGACGCGCTGCCCGGTATCGCGCTCGGGCTCGTGCTTTCCGTTGCGATCTCGCTGCAGCAGATCGGTCTGCAATACACGAAGGTCGCCAACGCGGGCTTCATTAGCTCGCTGTATGTCGTCATCGTGCCGCTCGCCGCCGCGGCATTCGGGCATCGCACACGCGCGTCGACGTGGCTGGGCGCGCTGCTTGCCGCCGTGGGTCTGTATTTCCTCAGCGTGCAATCGTCGTTCGAGGTGCGTTCCGGCGACCTCTACCAACTCGGCTGTGCGGTCGTGGTCTCGTTCCAGGTGCTGCTCGTCGGCCGCTTCGCGCGTTCACGCGATGCGCTCGCACTCGCCCTAGTTCAGTTCGCCACCTGCGGCACGCTCTGCCTTGCCGTCGGGCTCGCGCTCGAACCCATAAGCGCACAAGCGCTTTCGCGTGCGTGGCCCTCGATCGTATATGGCGGCGCGCTGTCCGTCGGCATCGCCTACACGTTGCAAGTCGTTGCACAACGCGATGCCGCACCGGCGCACGCCGCAGTCATCTTCAGCATGGAGGGCGTGTTCGCCGCGCTAGCGGGCTGGCTCGCACTCGGTGAGACGCTGTCTGCCCGGGCGCTCGGCGGCGCGGCGGTCATGCTGGCGGGGCTCGTCGTCTGCCAATGCTGGCCGTCGGGCTCTGTCCGCTCACGCACCAAATCCAGCGCGCAAGCGCTCGAGCAAGAATCGACTTCCGGCTGACGAACCGTGTGGCGCCACGCTCAGAGGATTTCGAGGCGCTTTACGCCCTTGAAGCGATGACGAACGATCGCTTGCGCACCGAACTCGGCGAACTCGATCTGGTTCCGCCCGCGGAGCGCCGCTTCGGCCCCGGCTGCGGGCCCATCATGGCGGCTTTCACTCATCTGAATCCACTCGGCAGCCGGTTCTCCGATGGCGGCTACGGCGTCTTTTACTGCGCGAAAGAGTCGAAAACGGCCGTGGCCGAAACGCGCTATCACGCCGCTCTCTTTCTTGCCGCGACGAACCAGGCGCCGCTGCTTACTGGAACGGAACGGCGATCGACAGCGTGTTCGAATTGAATCGGATCGGCTAGCGCGCGGCGGGTGGCTCACGCTTTTTGATGTTGGCCGTTGGCGTTGGCCTTTGCCTATGGCATCGACATTTGCTGAGCGCCTTCAGCTACCGCCCGCTCGACCGAAACGGACCACGCGCGCGGTGTCAGCGCTTCCGTCACAGTCAGTTTGCCCGTTGCCGCGAACGCGCCCGTGTCGATGAAGATTTGCGCGCCGATGCGGCCCATTTCGCGCATCGGTGTGTGGCCGCAGTAGGTCGGCGACAGCCCGGCTTGCCGTTCCGCGATACCGCTGCCCAGTGCGAGTTCGCGGCCCCACAACAGCTGTTGCCGTACGCGCGCGCCGAAGACGCCGACGTCGAGCGCCGCGTCATCGCCGAAAAATTCAGCATGCAGAACATTGAAGCGCCGCGACTCGCTGCCCACGACACGCACGAGCGGCAGGGTCCGCAGGCGTCTCGCATAGGTCAGCAGCACCTCATCGGACAATGCATCCGCCCAATCACCGCCAAGCCCCTGCCAAACACTGCGCCGCATGATGCCCTCGGCCACGAGGCACAGCGCCTCTTCATGATTGCCGAGCACGGGAAAGAACCACGGCTTATCCAGCAGCGCAAGCGCCTCTTGAGACTGGCTGCCTCGATCGATCAGATCGCCCACCGAGAAGAGCCGGTCACAAGCCGGGTCGAATATGATTTCGCGCAACAAATAGCGCAGCGCGTCGACGCAACCGTGTAGATCGCCGACGACGAAATCCCGGCCCGCGGTGTTCGCCGCATGCCGGCAGACAATCGGATAAGCCTCGCTCGTCATATTCATACGGCCATCACAATTCGGCGCATGGCCGGCATACCTCGAGAGTTCGGAGTGGACGATGCGCAATACGTCGATTGTATCGCCCCGGTTCCTTCGCTGCTTCGGTGCGCAGCCACTATTGCCGGCGTTGGCGCAGCTTCCCGATGTCGTCCGCGGTCACGGTCGCCTTCGGATCGCCGAAGTGCTGTGTCACGTAATTCGTCAGGCGGCAATTTGCTCGTCGTTCAATTCATCGCCGAAGCCCGGCATCATCACGTCCGCATCTTTCGTCTGGCGATTCACACCATGCAAAATGACCATCGCTAAATCGCCGGCATCTAGAGCGCCCACCCGCATGCCGCGCAAACGCTTCACGTCGTCGGCCGGGTGGCCCCATTGATCGCGTGGTCGCGTCTGGCCGCCACCCACCGGCGGCACTGAGCGCAGGTACGCAGCAATCGAACGCAAATCATCGGGCGTCAGGTATTGCGTGCTGTTCGCCACGACATCGCCCATGGGCCCCGCGGCGTTCGCTCGCCCCGGCACCGCGCCGGTGCCGAGGTAGCGGACGATGTCGTCGTCACTCCAGTTGCCGATGCCCGCTGCCTTGTCAGGCGTGATATTGAATGCGCGCCAGCCCGCCTGCATTGCGCCCGAGAAGCGATCGCTCAACCTCAGTCCCTGCGTGAAATTGCGCGGCGTATGGCATTCCTCGCAATGCGCAAGACCCTCGACGAGATAAGCCCCGCGGTTCCATTGAGGGCTTTGCTTCGGGTCAGGCACGAAGCGGCCTTCGTGGAAATTGAACAGATTCCAGATGAACATCAGCCAGCGCTGATTGAACGGAAAGCTCAGCTCGTTGCGCGGCGGCGTGTAGCGAACCGGCGCCACGGTGTTCAAGTAGGCCCGAATGGCGAGCACGTCGCGCTCGGTGATACGGGTGTACTCGGCATACGGAAAGGCGGGATAAAGATGCTCGCCCCCTTTGCCGATGCCCTGCTGCATGGCGCGCACGAAATCGCCGTCGGTCCATCGGCCGATGCCGGTCTCGGGATCGGGCGTGATGTTCGGCGTGTAGAGCGTACCGAATGGCGTGCCTATCGGTAGCCCGCCTGCGAAAGGCCGGCTCTTGTCAGCCGTGTGGCATGCGATGCAATCGCCGGCGCGTGCAAGATATTCGCCGCGCTTGACGAGATCGGCTGTGCCCGCATCCTGCGGCACAGCGCCGGCCGCCGCCACGCCCGAGCCGCCCAAAGCCCCCCGCGTACCCGCCGCCGATTCGCCCGTGACGACAGAGGGCCACGCGCTGTGCGAAACGGAGGCCGCCGGCGATATGGTCGCTGCCGGTGTCCCACGCGCAGGGGCGCTCGTCGCCGCCGCCTCACTCGCGCCCTGTGTCCGCGCGATCGCGGGCGGCAATTCGTCGGCCGGCAAAGCCTCGAGTTCGTTCGATGCATGCCAGGCCAGATACAACGCGAATACCGAGAACGCGGCCGCCACGGCCTTCATGCGCATCGGACGGCACCGCATGTCGCGATGCATCGGCCCATGCCGCAAGTTAGCGGCATCGGAACGGAGTCGCACATTCGTCATCGGGAGTCTCGTCGGTTCGTCGCGCACATCAGAGCTCATGCTTGAGCTTGTCGGCGAGCCGCAGCGCAAGCGCAGCGAGCGTCAGCGTGCAATTGACCGCGGCGGCGCTAGGCATCACGCCGCTCGTCGCGAGGAATAGGTTCGGTGAATCATGCGTTCGCGCGACGAGAAGCGACATGGGAGACGAACGCGCCGTAAATGCGTGAAGCGAGCGTTGCGTCGAGCGACGCGCGCCCCGTCAGTTGCTGCGAAAGCGCAATGAAAGCATCGAGCCCGCCGCCGGCAGGGGGAGAAAACGCGAATGCGCGCGACGCGACGAACGGCAGTCCGATCGCGGCGGTAAAAGCGAGGGCCGCAGCCGAAGCGCCGGCGCCGGCGACGAGCATGGATTGTCTGCGGGCCGCAGCCGGCTCTACCTGATGCGGCCGGCTGGCGCGGGCGTCTAGCATGTGGGCTCCACCATCGTGTTCAAGACACCGCCGGCGTTGGCCAACGGGTTCGCACCCCGATCCGGTCTTGCGCGCCGCCCTGACGCGGGCAGTCTTTCCTTATCCGTAAAAACCCTGGGCTGCGCCCGTTGGCAGCGACTATAGCCGCGTCGCAGCATTTAGACAATCGGCATATGTGGAAGCAAAACCGGAATATAGGGGCCGAAAACGATCTTGGCGCGAAAGGCGGATCGGGCGATTAGGCGCCCTGGCCTTCGTAGGCACGCCTCAATTGCGCGATGTCGAGCTTGCACATGCGCATCATCGCGCGCATGACGCGCGCGGACCGTGCGTGATCGTCGTCACGCAGCATGTCGCCGAGCGCCGCCGGCATGAGCTGCCATGTGACGCCGAATTTGTCGCGCAGCCATCCGCATTGGAGCCGCTCGCCGCCTTCGCCAAGCCGCTCCCACAACGCGTCGAGTTCGTCTTGCGTTCGGCAATGGATGAAGAACGACATCGCGGGGGAAAAGGAGAATCTAGGGTTCGGGCCGCCGTTCAAGGCGATGAACGACTGTCCGTCGAGCTCGAACGTCACGCTCATCACTCGGCCCTCGCCACCGAGGCCCGCGTCGGCGTAACGCATCACGTCGACGATTCTCGAGCGTTCGAATACAGACGTATAAAACGCGGCCGCCTGCTCCGCTTGATCGTCGAACCAGAGAAACGGCGTGATTCCTGGCACAGCGGCTCCTTTCGTGTCTGGCGCGTCGAGGACGCCGATGTAAAAACGCGCCGCCGTCTGTCACATTTACACCGCACGGAGGGCATCAGTCTGCCATCAAGACTAGACGATGGGCAGCGTCTTCGCAGCGCTCATTCAGTGGGCAATCACGGCCCAAAAGCGTATGCCGGACTCGGCCAACACGCGCAAACGCGATGTCATCGACGCCCTCCATTCGTCGACCGCTGGCCCCTCATCAAGAACGGCGGCATGCATCGTGCTTTCCGCTTCTCGCGTGCCGATATCGCCGCCTAACCGGGCAAACGCCCACGCCGGTGCGGATGATCAAGCGCCGCCCGACAACGCGATGCGATCGCACGGCGACCGTGCATCCACATCGCCGACGAACTGGAACGGACCGATGGAACATCGCCACACGTATGCGCCGCGGATTTATTTTCTTCACTCTCTGCTCGTCGGGCCGCTCGACGCTTGGCCCGCGCAGTTCGCGCGCGCGGCTGCGCTGGGCTTCGATCACGTCTTGATCGGCTCGGCGTTTGCCACCGGCAAGGCCGGGCACGCGCAGCTCGTCGCCGACCACGGGCAGTTGCACCCGATCTTCGCGGAACCCGGCAATGCGAGCGAGGGCTTACGCCGTCTCGCCGAGCAGGCTCATGCCGCGGGTCTCGCGCTGCTCATCGATCTCGTACTCGATCGCGTCGCTGCAGATGGCGAGTTGTTGCGCGCACGTCCGCAATGGTTTCACCCCCATCAGCCCACGCGCATTCGGCTCGACCCGCGGCACGCGCGCCAGGAAGATAACGCGGCTTACGCCAACTTCGACGACCCCCATGCCGCCGCGCAACTCGCCGCCTGGTGGAGCGAACGGCTCGTCGAAATGGTCGATGCCGGCGTCGATGGCTTCAGATTCGACTCCCCCCATCGTGTGCCCGTCGATATTTGGCGCGAATTGCAGGCGGCCGTGCGCGCGCGACGTGACGACGTGCGCATGCTCGCCGCAACGCCCGGGCTCGCGCGCGACGACCTCACACGCCTCGAGCAGGTGAAGTTCGACAGCGTCTTTTCCTCCGTCCGTTGGTGGGATTTTCGCGAAGACTGGCTGGCTGAAGAACATGCAGCGCTCGCACGCGTCGGCGCCCCGATCGCGTTTCCCGAAGCGCCATACGGGCCGCGTCTTGCCAGCGAATTGACCTACGCTGCCGATGCCACCGTGATCGAGCGTGCGTACCGCCGCGCGATCACCACGAGTGCCGCGCTCGGCACCGGATGGCTCGTGCCGATGGGCTTCGAATACGGCGTGACGGAGCCGATTTCCTATACGACCGGCAGCGCGCAGCGATACCGCGACGCATGCGCCGCCGCACGTTTCGATCTCAGCGACGCGGTTAGACAAGCCAATGGACTGCAGCAACAAAACGCGCTGCTGTCGACCCTCGGCGAAGTGCGCCAATTGTCGGCCGCCGGCTCGAACGTCGCCGCGGTGTTGCGCGGCGCGTGCCCCGACCTGCGAGAGGCAGGCGAAGCTGTGCTGCTGCTGGCCAACCCCGACCTCAGCCGGCCCGCGCTGGTCGAGCCCACGCGCTTTCTCGATGGCGTTCCCGGCAACTTCATGGCGTTCAAGCCGCTGGCGAACCCTTGCACGGAACAAGCCGAGCCGCTGACCGCCTTTGCGCTCGCGCCCGGCGAGGCGCGTGTCTTCCGCGCGCAGCCCTGCCCCAGCATCGCCGTGCGGCGCGCAACGAAGCGCAGTGCGGTGGCATCAGTCATGGAAGCGCTGTCCGCCCCGCGCATTGCGATCGAGAGCGTGACGCCCTCCATCGACGGCGGGCGGTTCGTCGTCAAACGCGTTGTTGGCGAGGAGGTCGATATCGGCGCCGCGATCTTCGCCGAAGGCCACGACAAGATCGCCGCCGCTGTCATATGGCGCGCCACCGACGAAACGGCCTGGCGCGAAACGCCGATGCGACCTGTCGCGCCGGCCGGCCTCGATCTTTGGCAGGCCCGCGTTACGCTCCCGCGCGTCGGGCGCTACGAGTTCACGGTCGTTGCGTGGCGTGACGATTTCGCTTCGCTCGTCGATCACATCCGCAAGAAGCGCGATGCGAACCAATCGGTCGAACTCGAACTCGAAGAAGCCCGGCATCTGCTCGCGCGCGTGCTCGCGGAAGCTGAAACCGTCGACGAAACGGGCGCGCAGCAACAGATCCATCACGAACACCGCGAGCACGAAGCACAGCACGCGGCCATTGCGGAACTGAAGCGGATGGCGACGCGCTTCTCGAGCGCAAACCACGCCGCGCGGCTCGAAGCCGTGCTCGCGCCCGAGACGGCCGATGCCATCGCGACGGCGCGGCATCGCCCGTTTCTCGCACGCGATACGACGATCTACCGCATCGATGCCGAACGGGCCGCGGCGCGATTCGCGAGCTGGTACGAAATCTTCCCGCGTTCGATGAGCGGCGATCCCTCGCGCCACGGCACGTTCGACGACGTGATCGCCCAATTGCCGCGCATTCGCGACATGAACTTCGACGTGCTTTACTTTCCGCCGATCCATCCGATCGGCAAGATCAATCGGAAGGGCCGCAACAATACGCTCAACGCGCAGCCGGGCGACGTCGGCAGCCCCTACGCAATCGGCGGCGAGGCAGGCGGGCATACGGCCGTCCACCCGGAACTCGGCACGCTCGACGATTTCAAACGGATGCTCGGCGCCGCGCATGAGCACGGGCTCGAAATTGCGCTCGACTTCGCCATCCAGTGCGCGCCCGATCACCCATGGTTGTCCGAGCATTCGACCTGGTTCGCTTGGCGCCCTGACGGCACGCTGCGTTACGCGGAAAATCCGCCGAAGAAGTATCAGGACATCGTCAACCCCGAGTTCTACGCGCACGATGCGAAGCCCGCGCTGTGGATCGCGCTGCGCGACGTCATCGCTTTCTGGATCGACGCCGGTGTGCGCATTTTCCGCGTCGACAATCCCCATACCAAGCCGCTGCCGTTCTGGGAATGGATGATCCGCGACATCCGCTCGCACCATCCCGACGTCATCTTCCTGTCGGAGGCCTTTACGCGCCCGCGCTTGATGTATCGCCTCGCGAAGCTCGGTTTTTCGCAGTCGTACACCTACTTCACGTGGCGCGAATCGAAGCGTGACTTCACGGAGTATCTGACCGAACTCACGCAGACGAACGTGCGAGATTTCTTCCGCCCGAACTTTTTCGTCAACACGCCCGATATCAATCCTCGCCATCTGCAAGCGCAGGGTCGCGCCGGCTTCATGATCCGCGCCGCGTTGGCTGCCACGCTGTCAGGCCTGTGGGGCGTCTACAGCGGCTTCGAGCTTTGCGAAGCGGCCGCGTTGCCGGGTAGCGAAGAGTATCTCGACTCGGAGAAGTATCAAATCCGCGTGTGGGATTGGCATCGACCCGGCAACATCGTGGATGTCGTCACCTTGTTGAACCGAATTCGCCGCGCCAATCCCGCGCTGCATTCTCACCTCGGCCTCACATTCCTGACCGCTCACAACGATCGCGTCCTCTTCTTCGAAAAGGCGACGCGCTCGCGCGAGAACGTGATCCTCGTTGCGATCAGTCTCGATCCGTTCGCGCCGCAAGACGCCGATCTCGAATTGCCCTCGCACCTATTCGAGCACTGGCACTTGCAGGAATGGGATGCGCTGGCCGTCACCGATCTCGTGTCGGGGCAGCGCTTCGAATGGCGCGGCCGCCGCCAACACGTGAGGATCGACCCCGATACGCGGCCCTTCGCCATCTGGCGCATCGCGCCCGCAGCTGGCTTGCCACGCGACGAACAGGCGCTGGCTTTGCTGAATCAAACCGCGCAGGCCGGTATCGGCCACGGAGGTCAAGCCGGCAGCGGCGGACACGGCGCCTCGGAGACGCACCATGAAGCGTGAAGAGCACTCTCTCGACTCGGCCCCCGAAGTAAGCGAGGTCGGCAAGCGCTCGCGCACGTCGCGGCGCGCGGGCACCTCGCCGTTGTCGGACGACCCGCTTTGGTACAAGGACGCGATCATCTACCAAGTGCACGTGAAGTCGTTCTTCGATGCGAACAACGATGGCGTCGGCGATTTCCCGGGCCTCATCGCCAAGCTCGACTACATTGCGGAACTCGGCGTCAACACGATCTGGCTGCTTCCGTTCTATCCGTCGCCGCGCCGCGACGACGGATACGACATCGCCGATTACCGCAACGTGCACCCCGACTACGGCACGCTCGCGGATCTG
>CAYRLJ010000019.1:0-54336 GCA_964425025.1 uncultured Burkholderia sp.
CGCTTCATTCAGGGCGCACACGCGCGCGGCATACGGGTCGTCACCGAGCTCGTCATCAATCACACGTCGGACCAGCATCCGTGGTTTCAGCGCGCACGCCGCGCGAAGCCCGGCTCCAATCACCGCAACTACTACGTGTGGTCCGACACGGATAAGAAGTACGAAGGCACGCGCGTCATCTTCATCGATACGGAGCCGTCCAACTGGACGCACGATCCTCTGGCCGGCGCCTATTACTGGCATCGCTTCTATGCGCATCAGCCCGACCTGAATTTCGACAATCCTTCCGTCCTGCGCGAAGTGCTGCAGGTCATGCGCTTCTGGCTCGACATGGGAATCGACGGGCTGCGGCTCGACGCCGTGCCTTACCTTGTCGAACGCGAAGGCACGAGCAACGAAAACCTGCCTGAAACCCATGCGGTCCTAAAACGGATTCGCGCCACGATCGACGCCGAGTATCCGAATCGGATGCTGCTCGCGGAGGCGAACCAATGGCCGGAGGACGTGCAAGAGTACTTCGGCCAGGAAGACGAATGCCACATGGCGTTTCACTTTCCGCTGATGCCGCGCATCTACATGGCGATCGCGAGCGAGGACCGCTTTCCGATCACGGACATCATGCGGCAGACGCCGGAGCTGCCACCCACGTGCCAATGGGCGATCTTTCTGCGCAATCACGACGAGCTCACGCTCGAGATGGTGACGGATTCCGAGCGTGACTATCTGTGGAACACATACGCAGCGGATCGGCGAGCGCGCCTCAACCTCGGCATTCGCCGGCGGCTCGCGCCGCTGATGGAGCGCGATCGGCGACGCATCGAATTGATCAACTCGCTGCTGCTGTCGATGCCGGGCACGCCGGTCATCTACTACGGCGACGAGCTCGGCATGGGCGATAACTTTCACCTGGGCGACCGCGACGGCGTCCGCACGCCGATGCAATGGTCGTCCGACCGCAACGGCGGCTTCTCTCGCGCCGACCCCGAACAGCTTGTCCTGCCGCCCGTCATGGGCACGCTGTACGGGTTCGACGCTGTCAACGTGGAAGCGCAAACGCGCGACCCGCACTCGCTGCTCAATTGGACGCGCCGCATGCTGGCCACGCGCCGCTCCCATCACGCGTTCGGTCGCGGCACGATCCGCTTCCTGCGCCCGTCGAATCGAAAGATCCTCGCCTATCTGCGCGAGATGGAAGGTCACGCGCCGATCCTCTGCGTCGCGAATCTGTCGCGCGCACCGCAGGCGGTGGAACTCGACCTGTCCGAATTCGCCGGCAGCGTGCCCGTCGAAATGACAGCCGATTCCGTCTTTCCGGCAATCGGTCAGCTCACGTACCTGCTGACATTTCCGCCTTACGGCTTTCTCTGGTTCCTGCTTTGCACGAGCGAAGACCGGCCGTCGTGGGCGCAGCCGAGCTCTCAGCAATTGCCCGAGTTCATCACCCTCGTGCTGCGCGCCGGGCAAACAGGCCCGACGCCCGAGAACGTGCGGCTGCTCGAATCGGAGGTCCTGCCTTCGTACCTCACCCGCCGTCGCTGGTTCGCATCGAAGGATCAAAAACTACACGGCGTGAAGCTCGCCGCGCTGACGACGATCCCCGACGCAGGCTTCGCCTTCACCGAAATTGAAGCCGACGTTGGGCGCCATACCGAGCGTTACGTGCTGCCGCTCGCGATCACCTGGGGCACCGACACGACCGTGCCGCTGTTCATGCAGCTAGCACTCGCTCGCGTCCGGCGCGGCCGCAACATCGGCCACTTGACCGACGCATTCTCGTTGCCGCTGTTCGCGCAGGCCGTGCTGCGCAAGCTGCGGGAACAGGCCGTCATTCCCACGGTGCAAAAGAGCGAGATCCGGTTCGTGCCGACCGCGCGCATGGGCGAACTCGACGATCTGGGCGACACCCCTGAAATCCGCTGGATCTCGGCCGAGCAAAGCAACAGCTCGCTCGTCATCGGTGAGCGAGCCGTGCTCAAGCTCGTACGGCGCTTGATCAGCGGCATCCACCCGGAAGCCGAAATGAGCCGGCATCTGACGGAACTCGGCTATGCGAACACGGCGCCGCTTTATGGCGAAGTGGTGCGAGTCGATCCCGAAGGCGTGCCGCATACGCTCGCCCTGCTGCAAGGCTTCGTCGATAACCAGGGCGACGCTTGGAATTGGGCGCTCGACTACTTGCGCCGCGTGATCGACGAGTTGGCGCTCGCACCGGAAGACGAAGAGCCGGACCCCGCCAAGTTCGAGGGCTACCGTGCGCTCACGGGTACGATCGGCCGACGCCTCGGCGAATTGCATGCCGCGCTGGCCGCACCATGCGACGACCCCGCGTTCGCCGCGGAGAAGGCCACACGCGCCGACGTCCGCGAATGGATCGAGGGCGCACGCACGATGCTCGAGCATGCACTCGACGTGCTGGCGACGGAGGCGAAAAAGGAAGGCGCGGTGATCGACGACGACACGCGCGCACTGGCGCAAAGCCTCGTCGGCCGACGCGCCGAGTTCGTCAAAGCGCTCGAGCGTCACGTGCCAAATAACGTCGATGCGCTGCGCATCCGCGTGCATGGCGACTTCCATCTGGGCCAAGTTCTGGTCGCGCAAAGCGATGTCTATTTGATCGACTTCGAGGGCGAACCGGCTCGTCCTCTGGACGAGCGCCGGCTCAAGCGCAGCCCGCTCGTCGACGTGGCGGGCATGCTGCGCTCGATCTCGTACGCGAGCGCAGCGGCGCAGCCCGTTTCCGAAAACGCGCCGGCGCCGACGGCCGACCGCAAGCGCGCCCTATTCGAACGCTTCCGCAAGGAAGGCCAGCAAAGCTTCCTCGACGGCTATCGCGAGGCCGTCGGCCATGCCGTTCATCCGCTTGTCTCGCCTGAGGTCGAGGGTGTGCTGCTCGATCTGTTCCTCGTCGAGAAGGCGGCTTACGAGGTGCGTTACGAAGCCGCGAACCGGCCGACTTGGCTCGGGCTGCCGCTGCGCGGCTTGGCCGCGCTCGCGTCGCGGCTGCTTGGCGAAGCGGACAATGGCGACGAGGCTGCAGCGCCCGCGCAAACGTGAGAATTGCCAGATCCTATGAACGATCACTCTTCACGCATCCGCGAAATCGCCGATCGCGATCCGACCGCGGGCATGCACCCTGTCGACATCGATGCACTCGCCGACGGCCGCCATCCCGATCCGTTCTCGCAACTCGGCCCGCATCGCACCGCGGCGGGGTCTGCCGTACGGGCGCTGCTGCCTGGCGCGTCAAGCGTCTCCGTCGTCTCGCGCGCAAGCGGCAAATGCATCGGCAAGCTCTCGCAGATCGATGCGCGCGGGCTCTTCGCGGGCCTTGTCGAACGCGACGAGCCGTACCGGCTTTGCATCGATTGGCACGGCGTCGAGCAGCAGATCGAGGACACCTACTCCTTCGGCTCGTTGCTATCGGAGGAAGCGCTCGCGCGCCTTGCGCGCGCCGATCCTTACGCGGTGCTCGATTGCCTGGGCGCGCGGCCATGCACGTTTGAAGGCATCCCCGGCGTACGCTTCGCCGTCTGGGCGCCGAACGCGAGGCGCGTATCGGTCGTCGGCGACTTCAACGCGTGGGACGGGCGCCGGCATCCGATGCGGATGCGCCATGTGGCCGGTGTCTGGGAGCTGTTCATCCCCCGGCTCGCGGCCGGTGTGCGCTACAAGTACGAGATCGTCGCACGCGAAGGGCACACGCTGCCGCTAAAAGCCGATCCGTGCGCCTTCCAAACGGAGCGGACGCCGGCAACGGCCTCGGTCGTCGCCGATTGCAACGCCATCGAGCAATTCGATTGGACGGACGGCGACTGGATCGCCAATCGCGCCGCGCTGCAAAACGCAAACGCGCCGATGTCGATCTACGAAGTGCACGCCGAATCCTGGCTGCGCATCGAAGAGGACGGCCATCGCGGCCTCGATTGGTACGAGCTAGCGGACCGCTTGATTCCCTACGCGCTCGACATGGGTTTCACGCACGTCGAATTCCTGCCGATCGCCGAGCATCCGTTCGGCGGTTCGTGGGGATATCAGCCGCTGGCGCCGTTCGCGCCGTCGGCGCGGTTCGGTGCGCCGCAAGGGTTCGCGCATTTCGTCAACCGCGCACACGAGGCAGGCCTCGGCGTCATCCTCGATTGGGTCAGCGCGCACTTTCCGAACGATGCGCACGGGCTTATCCAATTCGACGGTACGCCGCTTTACGAGCACGCCGATCCGCGCGAGGGGTATCACCAAGACTGGAACACGATGATTTATAACCTCGGCCGCAACGAGGTTAGCGCGTTCCTCGTCGCATCGGCGCTCGCGTGGCTATTGCGCTATCACGTCGATGGGCTGCGCGTCGATGCCGTCGCGTCGATGCTGTATCGCGATTACTCTCGCGCCGAAGGCCAATGGGTACCGAACATCTACGGCGGCCGCGAGAACCTCGAAGCCATCGCGTTCCTCAAGCGCGTCAACCATGAAGTCGTCTACGCCCCCGGCGTGCCCGGCGCCGTCACGATCGCCGAGGAATCCACGGCGTGGCCCGGCGTAACGGCGCGGCCCGAGGACGGAGGCCTGGGCTTTCACTTCAAGTGGAACATGGGCTGGATGCACGACACGCTGCATTACATGCAGGAAGACCCCGTCTATCGCCGCTACCACCATCACAATATGACGTTCGGAATGGTCTACGCGTACTCCGAACGCTTCGTGCTACCGCTCTCGCATGACGAAGTCGTGCATGGCAAGGGCTCGCTGATCGGCAAGATGCCCGGCGACCGGTGGCAGCAATTCGCGAATCTGCGCGCGTACTTCGGCTTCATGTGGACGCACCCCGGCAAGAAACTGCTCTTTATGGGCGGCGAGTTCGGGCAATACGCCGAATTCAATCACGACGCGTCGCCGCATTGGCATCTGCTCGACGATCCCTTGCATCACGGCGTGCAATCACTCCTGCGCGATTTGAACCAGCTTTATGCCGCGGAGCCCGCGCTGCACGCACTCGATTCCGAGCCTGGCGGCTTCGAATGGCTCGTCGGCGACGATAGCGGCAATAGCGTGTTCGCTTACCGGCGCTGCGACGGCGCAGGCCGCGAAGTCGCAATCGTCTGCAACTTCACGCCCGTGCCGCGCCACGGCTACCGCATCGGCCTGCAACGCCCAGGCTGGTGGAGCGAAGTACTCAATACGGATGCCGCCATGTACGGTGGATCGAATGTCGGCAACAGCGGCGGCGTCGCGACCGAAGAAGTGCCGAGCCACGGCAAGCCTCAATCGGCCGTGCTGACCCTGCCGCCGCTTGCCACGATCGTGCTGCGCGCCGAGTAATCGCTCGCGCAAACCCCTTCGCTCGGCCGGACGGATGAGAACGGAATACATCAATACAACAAGGACCCGGCATGGCGAATTCGTTACCCGATCGACTCGAGCCTGGCGCACCGTATCCGCTCGGAGCGACGTGGGACGGATTGGGCGTGAACTTCGCCGTGTTTTCGGCCAACGCGCAACAAATCGACCTCTGTCTGTTCGATTCCGCAGGCCACAAAGAGCTTGCGCGCCTGCCGCTGCCCGAGTGTACCGATGAAATCTGGCACGGCTATTTAAGCGGCGCTCATCCGGGCACCGTCTATGGCTTTCGCGCGCACGGCGCCTATCAGCCGCAGCGAGGCCATCGCTTCAACCCGACCAAGCTCTTGATCGATCCGTACGCAAAAAAGCTGACGGGCTCCTTCCGCTGGGCCGACGCGCTGTTCGGCTACCGTGTGCATTCGCCCAAGCTGGACTTATCGCTCGACAAACGCGACTCCGCACCGGCCGTGCCGAAATGCATCGTGATCGACGAGGCGTTCGATTGGTCGCGCGATGTCCGCCCTGAAGTTCCGTGGTCTGAAACCGTGATTTACGAAGCGCATCTGCGGGGCCTATCGATGTCGAACCCGGGCGTGCGCCAGCACGAGCGCGGCACGTTCGCGGCGCTCGCCTCGCCGCGCTTCATCGATCATCTGCATCATCTGGGAATCACCGCTATCGAGTTGCTGCCTATTCACGCGTTCCTCGACGAGCGCTTTCTGATCGAGCGCGATCTCACGAACTACTGGGGCTACAACACCGCCGCGTTCTTCGCGCCGCATCCGGCCTATCTCTCGACACGGCGCCTGAACGAACTGCGGATCGCCGTACGGCAACTGCATGCGGCCGGCATCGAGGTGATTCTCGATGTCGTCTACAACCATACCTGCGAAGGCAACGAACTGGGCCCGACCGTTTCATGGCGCGGGCTCGACAATGCGAGCTACTACCGGCTCATTCCCGGCGACGAACGCCATTACATCAACGATACGGGCTGCGGCAATACGCTCAACCTCTCGCATCCGCGCGTCTTGCAGATGGTGATGGATTCGCTGCGCTACTGGGTCAACTCGTTTCATATCGACGGATTCCGTTTCGATTTGGGCGTGACGCTCGGGCGCGAGGGCACGGGCTTCGATCCCGGTTCGGGCTTTTTCGATGTGATTCGGCAAGACCCGGTTCTGTCCAAACGCAAGCTCATCTCGGAGCCGTGGGACGTCGGCCCAGGCGGTTATCAAGTCGGCCATCATCCGCCTGGCTTCGCCGAATGGAACGACAAATTCCGCGACTGCGTGCGGCGCTTTTGGCGCGGCGATGCCGGCATGCGCGCAGAACTGGCCGCGCGCATAACGGGCTCGTCCGAGCTTTTCAACCATCGCTTCAGACGCACATGGGCCTCGGTCAACTATGTCGCATCGCATGACGGCTTCACGCTGGCGGACGTCGTTTCGTACGAGGGCAAGCACAACGAAGCGAACGGCGAAAACAACGCCGATGGTCACAACGAGAATTGCAGCGCGAATTGGGGAATCGAGGGCCCGACCGACGACGAGGCGATCCAAGCCATGCGCGCGCGCGTCGCGCGCTCGATGCTCGCTAGCGTATTGACATCGCTCGGTACGCCGATGCTCACGGCCGGCGACGAGTTCGGGCGCAGCCAAGGCGGCAACAACAACGCCTACTGTCAGGACAATGAACTGTCCTGGCTCGACTGGCAGAACATCGATTCGAAGGAAGCGCGCGCGTTGATCGCCTATACAGCGCGGCTGATCACGCTGCGCCGCCAGCATCCCCTGCTGCGCGATACGCGTTTTCTGGGCGGCGGTGCGGACGTATTCGACGGCGTAAAAGCCGTCAGTTGGTTCGACGAGCGCGGCGAACCGCTCACGAACGAAGCGTGGCAGCGCCCCGAAGCACGGGCGCTGACGTTGCGCCGCGCAGGGCCTAATCTGAAAGGTGAACTCGAAGTCCTGCTGCTGATGCACAACGGCTCTCAGGAGAGCCTAACGTTCGTGCCGCCCGCACCGTCCCTGGAATGGAACGTGCTCGCCGACAGCACGAACCCGGACGCCCCTGAGCATCAACTCGACGGCGAGCATCCGCAAGTCGGGGCGCACGGTTTCGTCCTGCTCGCCGCGAAGCTGCCACGGGTGCCCACCAGCACGGCGTCGGCACCCCAAGCCGACGGCCACGATTGACCCTCATTTCGCGCTCTCGAGCAAGGAGTCTCTGACATGTCCGAAGTCCGACCCGAGCCGCACGACCGCCGCGCGCATCGGTTAGCGTTCGGCGCCGAGTTGATCGGCGCGCACGCAAACGAAGCGCCTCACACGCGTTTCCGGCTTTGGGCGCCGTCACGCACGTCGGTGCATGTGGAATTCGAATGCGCGGGCCGCGCAAACACCGCCGAGATGACGCCGACCGATGACGGCTGGTTCGAAGTGCAAGCGCAATGCGGAGCGGGCACCCGATACCGCTATCGCCTCGACGGCGACCTCGCTGTGCCGGACCCTGCGTCGCGCTTCCAACCCGACGACGTGCACGGGCCCAGCGAAGTCGTCGATCCGCTCGCCTATCGATGGCAGAACCCAGAGTGGCGCGGCCGTCCCTGGGAAGAGATGGTCATTTACGAATTGCACGTGGGCGCCCTCGGCGGCTATGCCAATGTCGCACGACGCCTGCCGCACATCGCGCAACTCGGTGCGACGGCGATCGAGCTGATGCCGCTCAACGACTTTTCCGGGCGTCGCAATTGGGGCTACGACGGCGTGCTGCCTTTCTCGCCCGATTCGGCCTATGGGCGCCCCGAAGAACTGAAGGCGCTCATCGATCGCGCGCACGAGTTGGGACTGGCGGTGCTGCTCGACGTCGTCTACAACCATTTCGGCCCCGACGGCAACTATCTGCGCGAGTATGCGCAAGCATTCTTCCGCGACGACGTGCTGACGCCGTGGGGGCCCGCCATCGATTTCCGTCGCCCTGAAGTGCGCGACTTTTTCTGTCAGAACGCGCTTTACTGGCTGCACGAATACCGCTTCGACGGACTGCGCCTCGATGCAGTCCACGCGATCGGCGACGACGGCTGGCTGCGCGAACTGTCCGACCGCGTGCATGGCTCGCTGGAGCCGGGGCGACACGTCCATCTCGTACTCGAAAACGAGCACAACACGGCGAGCCTGCTGCAGACGCATTTCGATGCGCAATGGAACGACGATGCGCATAACACGCTGCACGTCCTACTGACGGGCGAACACGAAGGCTACTACCGCGCCTATGCAGAGCGGCCCATCGCGAAGCTGGCGCGCGTGCTGTCCGAAGGGTTCGTTTATCAAGGCGAGCCGTCGCCGATCCACGACGATGCCCCTCGCGGCGAGCCCAGCGCGCAGCTTCCGCCGACGGCCTTCGTCATGTTCTTGCAGAACCACGATCAGATCGGCAACCGGGCATTAGGCGAGCGCTTGCGCACGTTGTGCGATCCGCAGGCGCTGCTCGCGGCCACGGCGTTGTTGCTGCTTTCGCCGCAGATCCCGCTGCTGTTCATGGAGGAAGAATTCGGCTCGACTCAGCCGTTTCTCTACTTCACCGACTATGCCGGCGACCTCGCGCAAGCCGTGCGCGACGGCCGGCGACGCGAGTTCGCGAAGTTCTCCGCCTTCACGGATCCTGAGCGCCGTGCGCGCATTCCCGATCCGAACGCGGTGCAGACATTCGCGCTGTCGTCGCCGCCCACCGAAGAGGAGCCGAACGGCAGCGGCACGAGCGCGAGCACGGGAACGAGCAACGGCGCCGGCTCTGCTGGAACCGCCTTGCGTGGCGAGCGCGAAGCATGGCTGCATTTCTACCGATCGGCCCTAACCGTGCGTGCCAAGCTGATCGCGCCGCGCCTTCGCGGCACGCGCGCGCTCGAGGTTAAGCTCCTGCGCACGGCGGTAGGCCATGACGCCAACGCGCTCGTCGCGCGCTGGCGGCTGGGAGACGGCGAAACGCTCGCGATCGCACTGAATCTAACGTCCGACATTCTGCCGTTCGAGAAGCAGCCCGACGGCAGAGTCGTCTTCGAAACGCCGGATCGCACACGCGACAGCGTCGATGCCGGGCAATTGCCCGGCTACGCGTGCATCGCTTGGCTGACGGGCGACGTCAACGCATTCGCGCTACACCACGACGTGCGCATCCATGCCCCGGGAGGAAGCGCAGCATGAGCGCAACCGGATCGATAGACTCGTCGCCCGGTCGCGAAACGATCGAGCGGATCGCCACGCGCGCCGGCTTCGAAGTGCACTGGGAAGACGCGAGCAAGCGCACGCACCGCGTGAAATCGGAAACGCTCGCTACGCTGCTCGCCGCGTTAGGGCTGCCGTGCGGCACCGCCGACGAAGTCAAAGCGACGCTGGCGATGCTCGATGCCGAACGCGCCGCAGCTACGCTGCCACCGCTTTTGACGGCCGAATGCCATCGTACGACGGCATTGCCGATCACTCCGGACAAAATCGGCGCGCCCTATCGGATCGAACTTGAAAGCGGCGGCGTCGTGCAAGGGCGTTTAAGCGTGCCTAAAGGCGATTCCGCGCTGCTCGGCCCTATCGCGCAAGCCGGTTATCACATCCTCGAACTCGGCGATCAGCGCGTGCGCCTGGCGGTGGCTCCCGCACGCTGCTACACCGTCGAGGATGCTTGCCGCGATGCGAACGCCGACGCTAGCGGCCAGCATGCGCGGCGCAGCAACGCCGACGCGCCGCGCGCCGCCTCGATCTGGGGCATCGGCGCGCAGCTCTATGGACTGCGCCGTCCCGGCGACGGCGGCATCGGCGACTTCACGTCGCTCGCCTCGTTCGCACGATATGGCGCGCGCGCGGGCGCTGATGCGCTCGCGATCAGCCCCACCCATGCCATGTTCAGCGCGGATCCGCGCAAGTTCAGTCCTTACGCGCCGTCATCTCGCCTGTTCCTTAACATCGCCCATATCGACCCGTCCGCCGTCCTCGGCGCGCAGGCCTTCGAGGCCGCGCTCGACGCCGTCGGCACGAACGGCGACGGCGCGTCGTCTCGGGAGCGATGGTCCGCGCTCGAGGCGTTGCCGCTCATCGATTGGCCCGGCGCACTGGCGTTGCGGCTCGCCGTGCTGCGCGCACTGTACGAGCGGTTTTGCGCACACGAACGCTCGGCGGCCACGCCGCTCGCACGCGAGTTCGACGCGTTCTGCACGCACGGAGGGCGCGCGCTCGAAGACCACGCGCGTTTCGAAACCATCGATGCGACGCAGCGTGGTCGGCACGGTATCGGCCATTGGCGCGATTGGCCGCAGGCGTTCACGGACCCGCGCCGCCCCGAAGTCGAAGCATTCGCACGCGATCATCGCCATGAAGTCGATTTTCACTTGTTCATGCAGTGGCTCGCCGCAAGGGGTTTGGGCGATGCACAGCGCGCCGCGCGCGATGCCGGCATGGCGATCGGACTCGTCGCCGACCTCGCAGTCGGCTGCGATGGGGCCGGCAGCCATGCCTGGTCGTATCCCGACGACATGCTTCGGTCGGTTTCCGTGGGCGCCCCGCCCGACTTGTTCAACCAAGCCGGCCAGGCCTGGGGGCTGACGACGTTCTCGCCGCGCGCGATGCGCATGCAAGGCTTCAGCGCGTTCATCGACATGCTGCGCGCCACGTTCGCGTACGGCGGCGGGTTGCGCATCGATCATGTGCTCGGCCTGCAACGGTTGTGGCTGGTGCCCGAAGGCGCGAGCGCGGCCGACGGCGCCTATCTGCGCTACCCGATGTCCGACTTGCTGCGGCTCATCGCGCTCGAATCGATGCGCCATCGCGCGATCGTCATCGGCGAAGATCTCGGCACCGTACCCGAGGGCTTTCGTGAACGTCTCGCGCGACACGGTTTGCTGGGCATCAGCGTGCTGTGGTTCGAGCGCAGCGAAGACGCCGGCAGCTTCAAGCCGCCGGCAACGTACAGCCGCACCGCGCTCGCGACCACGACCACGCACGATCTGCCGACCGTAGCCGGCTGGTGGAGCGGCCACGATATTGTTTGGCGCGACAAGATCGGCCAAACCGCGCCGCGCACGGACGGCCGCGACCCGGTAGCGCTGGCAAGCGCCGAGCGTGCGGCCGATCGCCACGCGCTGTGGCGCGCCTTCCAGGCGGCCGGCGTCGCCGCCCCGAAAGTAGGTGCGCCGCCGAAAGATCAAGCGCCCATCGACGAAGCGCTCGCGTTCGTCGCATCGACGCCGGCACCGCTCGCGCTCTACCCGCTGGAGGATCTGCTTGGCCTCGCCGATCAACCGAACCTGCCGGGCTCGATCGACGAGCACCCGAATTGGCGCCGGCGTTTGACCGCGCCGATCGACACGCTCTTCGACGGCGGCGCCTTCAACGACCGCCTGCTCGCTCTATCGAACAGGCGCGTGCCTGCCCCACGCCCGCGCAAAGACCCGCCGTCCGAACCTTCCTCGACGCCATGACTGTCCCGCGCTCCACGCTACGCCTACAGCTGCATCACGGCTTCACGTTCGACGATGCGCTCGCGCACGTCGACTACTTCGCCGCGCTCGGCGTGAGCCACCTTTATTTGTCGCCTATTACGAAGGCGGTGCCGGGCTCGATGCACGGCTACGACACGATCGACTACACGTGCGTGAACCCGGAGCTTGGCGGAGAGGCGGGACTCACGCGCCTAGCGGACGCGGTGCATGCGCGGCAGATGGGAATCATCGCCGACATCGTGCCGAATCACATGGGAATCGCGGGCGGCCACAACGCATGGTGGCTCGACATCCTCGAATGGGGCCGGCACGGCACCTACGCGCGATACTTCGACATCGACTGGCATTCGCCCGACCCCGCCCTGCGCGGCAAGGTGCTCGCACCATGTCTCGGGGCGCCCTATGGCGCGGAACTCGCGGCAGGCCGCATCGCGCTTTCTTTCGACGCCGAGGAGGGACGGTTTTTCGCGTGTTATGGCGAACATCGCTTCCCGATTTGCCCTGTCGACTACCCGGCGATCTTGCGCGGCGCCGCGCATGGAGCGCACCCTGAGCTAGCGGCCCTCGCCGAGCGCTTCGAGGGCCTGACGGTACAGCCCGAGCAGCGACGCCAGGCGCAGGCCGCGCAGGAAGCGCTACGCGAATTTGCGTCGACACGCGGAGCACAACCGTTCGGTGCGGCGCTGGCCGACTATGCTCCGACTAGCGCCGCGTCGCGCGAGCGGTTGCATCGCTTGCTGGAGCGGCAGTTCTTTCGTCTCGCCTGGTGGCGAACCGCTGCCGACGAAGTCAACTGGCGACGCTTCTTCGACATCGGCACGCTTGCGGCCGTGCGAACCGAGCGCACGGAAGTGTTCGACGCCGTGCATGCGTTAGCCTTGCGCCTGTTCGCGCAAGGCGTCATCGACGGCGTTCGCATCGACCATGTCGACGGGCTCGTCGACCCGCGCGAGTACTGCCAGCGATTGCGAGAAAAGCTTACCGAGCGCGAATCCGAACGACCGCCGCAGTTGGACGGCTCACGCGCCTATATCGTCGTCGAAAAGATTCTCGCGCGCGGCGAAGCCTTACCGACCGATTGGGGCGTCGACGGCACGACCGGCTACGACTTCATGAACGACGTAAGCGCGTTGTTGCACGACCGCCAAGGCGAAGCCACGCTGACGGCAACATGGGCGGAGTTGGCTGGAACCACGCAAGCGTACGCCGACCTCGTCTGCGAGTCGCGGCGCAAGATTCTCGCTGAGAACCTATCCGCCGAACTCGACCGCGCTGCGCGCGGCGTCCATCGAATCGCGCGCGAACAGGCTGCCACGCGCGACTACACGTTCACCGCGATACGTCGCGCGCTCGCCGAATTGGCCGTCTACTTTCCCGTCTATCGGATGTACCCGAACAACGGCGCGCGCACGACGGCCGACGACTCGTATTTCCGACAAGCGCTAGAAGGCGCGCGCCGCGCGATGGCCCCGGGCGATCATGCGGTGCTCGCTTACGTGGCGGCGTCGCTCGGCGGCAACGGCGAGGACGCCGAATCAGGCGGTGCCGCGAATGTGCTGCCGAACCGAGAGCGACGCACCGCGGCGACGCTGTTTGCGCAGGTCACCGCGCCGCTCGCGGCCAAGGCGCTCGAAGACACCGCCTTCTATCGTTACGGGCGCCTGCTGTCACGCAACGAAGTCGGCGCCGATCCCGGGGAGTTCGCGCTCGATGTCGAGGCGTTTCATGCGTCCAATCTCGAGCGCGCGCAGCGCTTTCCGCATGCGCTGATTGCCACCGCCACCCACGATCACAAACGCGGCGAAGACGTGAGAGCGCGGCTCGCCGTATTGAGCGAGATTCCCGACGAGTGGACGGCCACCCTACGCGCTTGGTCGACACTGAATGCCCCGCATCGCCGCGCGTTCGCCTCGCCTGCGGACATCGACGAAACAGCGCCCGGCAGCGCTGATGCCGATCGAACGAGTAACGTGGGGTCGTCTGCCGATGCCACCCTGCCGTTGAACATAGGCGCGGGCGCTTCCGCCTCGGCATCGGCCACGACCTCTCCGGCAGGACTCTCGATGGCATGTACGCCCCTGCCGGGGCTCACGCCGATCTGGGCGCCCGGACCGTCCGCCGAGGCCATGCTTTATCAAATGTTGGTCGGCGCTTGGCCGTACGGGCTCGAGCACACCGATGCCAAGGGTGTCGAAGCGTTCGCCGAGCGTGTCGCGCAGTGGCAACTGAAGGCGTCGCGCGAGGCCAAGCTGCAGACTAGCTGGCACGCCAACGACGAAGCGTACGAAGCGGCGTCGCGTGCGTTCTTGTTCGACATTCTGGCGCCACAACGGCGCGATGGGTTTATACGCGAGCTCTCGTCGTTCATCGCGCGCATCGAGCGTGCCGGCGCGATCAACAGCTTGTCGCAGACGCTGCTGCGCACGACGTGCCCTGGCGTGCCCGATCTGTACCAGGGCACGGAGCTTTGGGATTTCAGCCTCGTCGATCCCGACAACCGTCGGCCTGTGGATTACGGACTGCGCAGTCAATGGCTCGTCGATACGCCGCCGAGCGAGCAGTTGAGCAACTGGCGTGACGGCCGCGTCAAGCTCGGCATCGTGCATCGTGCGCTGACGCTGCGCGCGGTCTCTCCCGCGCTCTTTCTCGAAGGCTCGTACATCCCGCTGACGGTGGAGGGCCTTCGCGCGCGGCATGCGGTCGCATTCGCACGACAGCATGGCGACGCCTACGCCATCGTCATCGCAACGCGGTTCGCGTCATCGTTGATGTCGGATTCGAACGATGTCCCGCTCGTCGAACCGCAGCGTTGGGAAGACACGTCGATCACCCTGCCGCCCGCGCTGGCCGGCCGGGCGCTGTTCGACTGTATGAGTCCGGCCGCGCCCAAAGCCAATGGCGACGGTAGGCTCTATCTGCGCGACGCGTTGAGCACGCTGCCTGTCGCGCTGCTCGTGGAAGAAGGCGTGCCGCGCGAGTAGCCCCCATTCGCTGGAGCGGCGGTGGGCCGCTCCTGACTATCGACTCCTGGCTACGCATTTTTTCGCGGCTTTTGGCTTTTGGCTTTTGGCTATTGCGCGGAAAGAGGAATGCGCAAGACGAGCGCGGACGGTTCTCCGTCGTTCGTTGCGCCTTGCTCGAACGTACCGCCGTGCGCTAACGCGACTCTCTGCACCAGCGCGAGCACCCAGGCAATGCGCCCTGCCTCGCGCGGCACCATCGCCTGCGTGCGCGCGAACGGCTCCAGCGTATGCGGCAGTTCAGCGTCTGCCAGCGCGGCGAAATGCGCCGTAAAGGCCACCTCGATACGCCAGAAGCCCCCATCCAAGCCGGTCGCGAGCGTGATCGTCGCGCCGGGCGCGCTGGCTTCCGCCGCAAAGGCGAGCATGGTCCATAGCGCTTGTGCTAGCCGCTCGCCATCTCCGTCACACCGTTCGGCATCGAGCGACGATTCAACCGTCACGGTCGTGCCGCGCGCATCGGTGACGGCGCGACGCGCGTCGGCGACCGCACGTTCGATGACGGCGCAAACCGGAACCGATTCCCGCGCGAGCGGTAATGATTTCGTTTCGGCACGCGTTTTGTCGACGGCGTCCTCGAGCAGCTTCACTTGCTGCTCGACACCTGACCGGATACCGGCCAGCGCGCGCTGTGAGGAAGCATCGGCGGCATCCAGCTTGCGTTCCAACACGTACGCCCAGCTATGAATCGCGTTGAGCGGGCTGCGCAAATCGTGCGATACCAGGGACAGCACGTGATCGCGCATGAAAAGTGCAACTTCGGCCCGCAGATGAGCGAGACGTTCGTCGGATGCGGCAGCGGCGTTGGGAAACGTCGACACGATCGGGGCCTCTCGAGAAATCGTGCGGCTGTCTCGGCGAACCGTCGCGACGCGGGGAATTCGTTGAAATGCAGATTCCGCTCGCAGTGTCGCAACGCCCGAGAGACGCCGTAGGCGTGTTGAACAGACGGACATTATAGGCACCCCTGGGGGTGCAGCGCCTACAATGATGGTTTCTTCTGAAATCGGAGCGTAATAATCATGACCATCGTGACCACCGAATCGGGTTTGAAGTACGAGGATTTGACCGAAGGCACGGGCGCCGAAGCAGCGGCGGGACGCACGGTCACCGTTCACTACACGGGCTGGCTCACCGACGGCCAGAAATTCGATTCGAGCAAAGACCGGAACGACCCGTTCGCATTCGTGCTCGGCGGCGGCATGGTCATCAAGGGTTGGGACGAAGGCGTGCAAGGAATGAAGGTCGGCGGCGTGCGGCGCCTGACGATTCCGCCGCTACTCGGCTACGGCGTGCGCGGCGCGGGCGGCGTGATTCCCCCGAACGCGACGCTCGTCTTTGAAGTCGAATTGCTCGAAGCCTAAGCACCGCTGCAGCGCCAAAATTACGACGATGCACGAGCACGAGCACAAGCACACGATCGACTTGCCGGCCTTGTCGCTGCGCCGTTATGGCGCCGTCAGCGCCTGCGACGTGCACACGTTCCATCAAATCGTGCTCGGCGTAGCGGGTGAGATGGAGATGGCCGTGGACGGTGTCGGGCATCGCATCGACGCGCGCCGCGCATGGTTGATTCCCGCCGGTGCGCAGCACGAATACGCGGGCGTCGGCGAAAATCAGCAGCTCGTGCTCGACGTGCCCTGCGCCTCGCTCGCGTTGCCTGAGCGTTTCTTTGCGCGGGCGCTGCCGTTGGCGATGAACGACGCGCTTGCCGGGCTCGTGCGTCGAGCCGCATCGGATGCCGCGTATGCCGCGCATATCGATGCGGCGTCGGGTGCTGATTGCGGCGGCGTCGGAGGCGGGGTGGGCGCCCAGCCAGCGTCGGGCGGCGCGCTATTGGCTCGCCGTGTGGCCTGGGATACGGCGGCGCGGTTGGCCGCTTTGCTTGGCGATAGCATCGGCGTGGATGCGCCGGCGTCGAGGCTCGACTATGCGTGCATCGACAAATGGCTTCGCGCGCATCTATCGGAGCCGCTGCGCGTAACCGATCTCGCCACGCACTGTGGCTTAGGCGAACGGCGTTTTCATCAGTTGTTTGATGAGGCCTTTGGTACGACGCCACATCGCTATCTGCAGCGGCTGCGTCTCGATGCGGCGCTTACATTGTTATGCGACGCGCGATATACGTTGACCGATGTGGCGCTGACAGTCGGCTTCTCCGATCAAAGCGCTTTCACGCACGCTTTTACGCGGCGTTTCGGCATGGCGCCGGGGCAATGGCGTGGGATGCGGATGCATTGAGGCGGTGCTGGGTAGGTCCGGTATGCGGGACCGATCCACATCGTACGCGGGTGATCGTCGTCATCCGTCGATTGGAATTAAGCAGCGCTCGTTGAGCCGATACTGACCGTGACGCGGCCTTGTTCGCTCGCCGCATGTTCGATACCGAGCAGCGCAATGGCTTGTCGAAGGGTTTCGGCAACCTCTAGGGCACCCTTGCCGTCGGTGTCCGGCAGCACGATGACGAACTCTTCGCCGCCATAGCGGGCCGCAATATCGCCAGGCCGTCTAATATGCGCGGCGATGCACCGCGCCACCGCGACCAGCGCCACTTCGCGTAAATGTCCGGTTCGGCGGGGGCGACAACCATGATGATCGGCAGCCCCCGCAGGTGTTTGAACCCGTAGACCCGGCGGATCCCGTCGATCGAGGCGGTATCGCCAAAGGAGCCCTCGAACTTGGCCGACATCTTCGTGAACGGGCCGGTCCCAGTCAGGTCGCGCCGATAAATTTTGGATCGTAAGGCGCGCGCATGATCAACGCCCCGCCGTTACGAATCAGCGCCATGGAGCCACGCCGTCCAAGCACCAGACCGGACAGCAGGTGATGGAAATATTCGAGACCGACCGTCCCGGCGACGATGCCGGCAAACGATCCGTCCGGATTCGGCAACTATCACGTCAAAGGGCCAAGCCACCATTCCGGTGGACGTGCGCAATCAGCTTGGCCTGCAGTCCGGCGACCGGATCGAATCCGGCCGGTATGAGCTCTCTCTGGCCACGCGCTCGCTCGCGTCTCTCAAGCCACTGTCCGCAGCCCGGTGAAGATGACTCCGCATCGACCAAACGATAACTCGTACCCCTTACCTTTCAACCTTCCGCTGCGCCACGTACCCAAGATAAGCGATGATCAAATCGATCTCGCGATCGCTCAACTGGTCAGGCGTGAAAGCGGGCATGGTCCGCAAAGGCCAGTCTCGTACCGATGCCGGATTGCGAATGTAGCGGTGCAATACGGCGCGCTGGAAGTATTCGACAGGGTTCATCGGTACGTTGAGGTCGGGGCCCGTCTTCGCGCTGCCCGCATGATTGAGCTGATGACAGGCTAGACACTGCGTGATGAACAGGCTTTGGCCTGCGCGGATCGGATCGGTTGCCGGCAGCGCCGGATCAACGGCGAGCGCTGGCCATCGCGCGGATGGGGACGGCTGCGTAGCGAGCCGCGCGATCTGGTAAGGCCACTGCTCGGTGCGGACCGACGCCGCCGCACTGCCGACCCAGACCAGATAGAAAGGTCCTGCGCTGACCGGCTTGCCCGGCAGCTTCGGCCAAGGTTGCGCCATATCCTCGACCGCAAGCCATGCAACGGCTTTCGCAGGATCGCGGTTGCGCACGAGGTCCATCGGCAGTTGCGCGGCAAAGCCGTCGGTCGCACGCGCCTCGAGTACGCTGTCCGCTGGTATCGCCGCACCGTCGAGCAGGTCGGCCAGGGGCACTGCACGGTAGGTCCTCGACGTACCGTAGGCGACATCCCGCGGCACATGAATCTCGGCCGCATCGGGACGCGTCAGCAACGCGCCCTGCGTAAACGACTGAGTCTTGTCGCCGATCGTAAGTTCGATCATGGGCTGCGCGGCTATGCAATGCCCGATTCCGCCAAGCGTCAGCAGCAAAATCGCAAACACTATGCGCTTGAACATATGTTCCTCGTTTATCGTTGTTCTCGGCGACGTCGGCTTAGGACGATCGGCGTGGACATGCGCACGCCGCTGGATGCGGCTGCCACGGTTAATGAGTGCGTCGACTGCCGGTCGCCTTTGGCACCCGCCGACGCGTTGTCTGAATAAGTGAGCCGCGCCCCGCGCACCAAACTTTCGGCGGCGCAATAGCGTTGCTTCAACTCAGTTGCGTCTTAGCTCCGCGTTGTAGGCCAGATTGCCATTGGCGACCGCGAACAGGAAGTCGTTGTTTCTTCCATCTCCGTCATTGACAAGGGTGGCCATGCCGCTCAGTGTCTGGCTGCCCACCTGCAGGGTCATGCCATACACATCGACCGTTGGATCAAGAACGAACAATATGCCGGAGAAAACCTGCCCGGCCGCATTTCGGTAAGAGAGATTTCCGTTGGGATCAATACTCAAAGCGGTGAGGGTGTTGGGGATGGAGTAGGCGCCTGCCGCGCGCGGTAGCACGCCCAGCTCATTAAAATAGTCCGTATAGAAGCCCAGGAACGAGATCGTTCCGCTGTCATTGGCAGTGGCGTAGTTAGCGAATGCAGTGCCGGTACGATCATCGAAGGTTCCAGAAATCTGGAAAGGTTGCACAGGACCCGCAGGGGCGGTGACCGGCGGCACTACCGTGACGTTTACCCCATCACAATTTGTCTGTAGATACGTCGTGCCGGCACCAGAAAAAAAAGGGCCGTTCGCGGCTATGTTTGCGGAGATCTGCTGGCAGTCGTCGGTGATAAGGCTCAATGCACCGCCAGCTGTCACGATCACGAACATGCCCGTGTCGCGGCCCGTCAAATTCGAGTGCAGATTGCCGTTCCAGATTCCCTCCATGATGCCGGCAACCCCAAACGGCCTTGGGGCGCTGTGATCGTCGTTGCCGCCTCCGCATGCCCCCACGCTAACCAGCATTGCGATCGACAATAGCCAAACCAAAGGCTTTTTCATGGTTCACCCGCGCGCTTAAACCGACTCATCAACAGTGGCTTACGCCAACGACGCATTTGCGTATATTAGGGCAAGACCTGAGATGGCGGTGTCCGATTCAAGCGAAAAGCAGCGACGGTTGCGCCCAATCGGGTGTCCCGATCGATTCGCTGTGGCGACGTGCGGTGCTTGAATCCACATGCTGCGATCGAGCGTATAACTGAAACAGGTGGACAAGCCACCGTACGGAGACGGAACCATGAAATTCATGATGACCTTCCGCTGGGCACCGGATACTCAACAGCGTGCCGAAGCGATCGAGCGCTTTCAGCAAACCGGCGGGCTCCCGCCTGACGGTATTCAGTTGGTGGGCAGGTGGACCTGCGCCGATCTGAGTGCAGGCTTCGATCTGCTCGAAACCGATGATATGAAGAAACTCACCGAGTTCGCCTACCAGTGGAGCGATCTGATGGAATTGGACATTCGACCGGTCCTTGACGACGCGGAGCTGGGCGAGGTCCTCGGACGCGTCGCGAAGTAAGTCGCTCAACCTACGCTCGACATCGGCACTATCAACATGAACACAGCCGGGCACAGCCCCATCCACGACGGGCGGCGCCGCTCGATCCTCGCAGCCGGCCCGCGACGCTGGCGACGAGCGATCCTGGTCACGCTCGTCGTGCTGATCGGCTACGCCGCAGCCGATCTCTTCTGGCCGCTGCATCGTGACCTGAGCCGCTTCGATCCGATTGCGACGGGGACATTCGAAACGAAAATGTGGCGCTCTTACTATGATCGCCAACACGTCGCGCTCTTCCTTGAGTTGGCGCAGACCCTGCGCACCCAGTATCGCTTTCCGTGGCTGAGGTCGTACGTCGGCGCTTACTACGGCGCATTGGCCGCATTCACTTTCAAGGAGGGCAAAGAGCGCGGCGATTACGAAAAAGCATTGCCGGCGCTGCAAACCTATTTCGGCCTAATTCACAACACGGGGAACCGCGACTTCGATGTCGCGCACACCGCCAGGGTCGAACTGGAATGGTGGATCGTGCACCGCCAGCGCGATCGTTATCCGCCCGGCGCATTGGCCAGTGCGTGCGCGCAGGCCGCGGCATCGCTATACATGGTGCCCGCGAACTCGACGCTCGAACACGGCCAGTTGCGCGCGCAGGCGATGCTCCTTCGCGACGCCCGTGAAGAAGCCGGCGGCGTCACAGACGCCGATTGGGCCACCATCGAATCGCTATTGCACCGGAGTTACTTGTCTCTTCAGCATGCCGTTTCATCGGCAAACGCCGCCGCTGGCGCATCCTGAGCGATGCGCCAGCCCGCTCGAGACAATGTTTCGACCTCGGCAAATCATATCGGTCCGATCCTCCGTCAACTTTCTTCCTTCGAGGCAATCTTCGCGGGCGCTGCGGCGGCCCGCGCGCGCTTGCGAATCTCAGAGTCGAGAATCAAGCGGCCGCGCAATTTGCCCTTCATCTGTTTCACGTAGCGCGGCGCCTCGGTCATATGGATCGCCATCAGTTCCCGCACCTTTTCGACATCGCGTGCGCGCGCCGCCTTTGCGATTGCCTTGTGAATCTTCACATTCGCCTCGCCGAAACGCTCATGCTCGGCCTGTGGGGTGTCGTTTCGGAATTCGATCAGTTGCCGGATCATCTCGTTGATCAACTCGCAACTGAAGCGCAGGAACGGATTCGGATTGGCAGCCGCGAGAATGTCGTGGAAATTTACGTCCTCCTGGCGTTGCTTCACGATATCGCTGCCGCCGTGCGCCGAGGCGGGACGATCGCAACACGCAATACTCGCGTCGAGCGCATTGAAGTCCTCTTCGGTCAGATGCGGCACCGCGCCCGCCGCGAGTTCCGGTTCGAGTAACTGACGCACCGTATAGATGTCGTCGATCGTCACATCCTTGAAAAACAGATAGTTCTGCAGCAACTGCAGCGTGCGGTCGAGCGGCACCTCTACCACCGTGCCGCCGCCGTTCGGCCCCGTCGTTACCTTGATGAGGCCCTGCACTTCCAGCGATTTCAGCGCTTCGCGAACCGTGCTCTTGCTCACGGTAAAGAGTTGCTGCAACTCGACTTCGCGCGGCAAACGATCGCCCGGTTTCAGATCCTTCTCGGTGATCAGCCGCTTGATTTCCTCGGCAACCAGATCAGGGCGCTTCTGCTGCTTGATTTCGATCGTGACGCCGCCCTTGGCTCGATCCATGACCATGTTCGCTGCTCCTCGTGTACACCCGGATTGACTTCGCGCCGAGCACTTCCGCCGATGCCCGCGGCGACGGACGGCTCGCTGGACCGGAGATTTGCCTTATTGACACCCGAATTTATTGTACCTAGCATCGGGTTCATTGTATTTATCATGATAAATATAGCGCGGTAAAGAAAAGCCGCGCGGCGGCCAGTACGGTTGCGCAGTCGGTTGCATACGTGTCTCTTTCTCACGAGGAGCGTCATTTTGAATCGCCGAAACATGTTGAAGCTGGCCGCGCTATCGGCCGTCCCGGGAGCAGTCGGTTCGCTGGTCGCGCGCAGCGCGTTCGCGCAGGGCGGTCCGCTCCAGTTCGCCTGCCCCGTCCCGATGTCGGGGCCGTTTGCCGCGAACGGCAAATACGCCGATCTCGGCATGAAGCTCGCCATCGACCAGTACGGCAAGGTGCTCGGCGATCCCCTCTCGTACACGGTGCTCGATACGGAAGGCAAGCCCGCGACCGCGGTGCGCCGCGTGCAGGAGATCGCTCAACAAAAGAATGTGCGCTTTTTCGCCGGCGGCATCCTGTCGTCCGAAGCGCTTGCGATGGGTAAGGAAGTCGGCAAGGACGGCGGCGTCTTCATCACGACGGCCGGCGCCGACGAAATCACGGGCAAGGATTGCAACAGCGCGACCTTCCGCTGGTCCGTGCCGACCTTCGGCGCGATCGACCAAACCGTGCGCCCGTTGATCCAGATGCTGCCGAAGGCCAAACGCTGGTACACCATCACGCCGCAATACGTGTTCGGCGATGGGTTGCTGTCAGCGGCGAAAGCGATCTTCCAGGAAAAGGGCATTGAGCATGTGGGCAACAGCTACCATTCGCTCAACGAAAAAGAGTTCAGCGGCTACTTGACCAATGCGGTCGCCGCTCAGCCGGACGTCCTGCTGATCCTCAATTTCGGCTCGCAGTCGTCTGATACGCTGCGCCAGGCCGTGAGCTTCGGCATGAAGAAAAATTGCACCATCCTGATCGCCTGGGCATCCGGTCTTGAGCAATTTCAGGCGCTCGGCGCCGATCTCTGTGAAGGCGTGTACTTCGGCGCGCAGTACTGGCACGGCATCGACTCGCCGCTTAACCGCGACCTAGTCAAACGCACCAATGCGGCGCTCAAAGCCAATCCCAACTACAGCCTCGCGGGCTCCTATATTTGCTCGAAGGTCCTGCTCGACGGCATCGTGAAAGCCGGTAGTGCCGATCCGAAGAAGGTGGTAGCCGCGCTCGAAGGCATGAAATACGACGGGCTCACGGGACCGGAAGAAATCCGCAAGGGTGACCACCAGGTACTCAAAAACTATTACCTGCTGAAGGGCAAGGCGAAGAACAAGATGAAAAATGCCGACGACTTCGCGGACATCGTCGGTTAGGGCCAGTCGTTCCTGCCGCTCGACAAGACCGAGTGCAAGATGACGTGACGCGCCTGCGCTGCCGGCGCCCGCTTGCGGCGCAGAGGCGGCGCACCCTCGCCATGCAAGTGGGGCACGCGCATCCGGGCGATGCGTGCCGCCCGCACCGGAACTCTCATTGACGGACGCCATGAACGTTTATCTCCTGCAGATCGTCAACGGCATCGGAGTGGGGATGCTGTATTTCCTGCTTGCTGTGGGATTGTCGATCGTCTTCGGCCTGCTGCGATTCGTGAACTTTGCGCACGGGGCGTTCTACCTGCTCGGCGCGTATTTCTGCTATCAGGCGACGCAGTGGTCGATGAACTTCTGGGCCGCGCTGGCGGTCGTGCCGATCATAGTCGGGGCGCTTGCGTGGGTCGTGGAGAAGCTAATCCTGCGGCACGTCTATGCGCAGCAGCACGAGGTCCATATCCTCGTGACCGTCGGCCTCGCGCTGGTGTTGCAGGAGAGCGCGATCCTGATCTGGGGACCGATCGGCGTGAACGTGCCGGTGCCCGATGCACTTAACGGTGTCGTGATGTGGGGCGGCTTCGTCTACCCCAAGTACCGGTTGTTCGTGATCGGCTTCACCGCGGTGCTGGCCGTGCTGTTGTGGTGGGTGCTGGAAGGCACACGCCTGGGCAGCGCGGTGCGTGCCGGCAGCGAATCGACGGAAATGGTGTCGCTGCTGAGCATCAACGTAATGCGCGTGTTCAGTCTTGTGTTCGCGCTTGGCGCCGGCACCGCCGCGCTCGCGGGCGTGCTAGCCGCGCCGATTCGCGGCGTCGATCCGTTCATGGGTATCGAAGCGCTGAGCGTTGCGTTCGTGGTGGTGGTGATCGGCGGGATGGGCAATTTTTTGGGAGCGCTCTTGGGAGGCCTGCTGGTGGGCGTCGTACAGAGCGTGATGAGTACGCTTTGGCCAGAGGGCGCGCGTCTGATGATCTACGTTGCGATGGCCGCCGTCCTATTGCTGCGTCCGAATGGCCTGCTCGGGAGGGCCGCATGATCGACACTTCGAAGACGCTCGCGAGCGGCACGTCGACGCAAGCATCGAAGCGCACCTTCGGGCAAGCGCTCCGCCACCACCGATTCATCCTGCTTGCGCTGCTCGTCGTGTGCGCGCTGCCGCTCGTGCTGAACTCCGGTTCGCTCGCCACCGAAGTGCTGGTGTTCGCGCTCGCCGCACTCGGCTGCAATCTGCTGCTCGGCTTTACGGGCCTGCTCTCGTTCGGCCAGGGCATCTTCTTCGGGCTCGGCAGCTATAGCGCGGGGCTCGTGCTCACCAAAGCGGCTATGCCGGTACCTGTTGCGCTGCTGGCGGCGGTCGCCGTCGGCGCCGTGGCGTCAGCGCTGGTGGGCTGGTTCTCGATTCGCCAGCGGGGCACTTACTTCGTGATGCTGACGCTCGCGTTCGGGCAGATGTTCTACTTTCTCGCCTACACGACGCCCGATCTCACCGGTGGCGACAACGGCCTGCTCGACATCCCGCGCCCTCCTCTCGCGCTGTTCGGCGAGAACCTCGTGCCGCTCGCGTCGCCGTGGCAATACTACGGGTTCGTGGCGGTACTGTTTCTCATCGCCTTCTGGCTGCTGATGCGCGTGTCGCACTCAGTATTCGGCCGCACACTGCTGGCGATTCGCGACAACGAAGCACGCGCCGCCGCCGTCGGCTACGACGTCCAACGCTTCAAGCTGATGGCGTTCGTGATCTCGGGTGCGGTCACGGGCCTCGCCGGTGCGCTGCATGCGCTGATGACGGGTATCGCGCCACTGTCCAATATCGATTACCACACGAGCGAGATGATACTTGTGATGACGGTAATCGGCGGCACCGGCAACCTCTTTGCGTCGGTGCTGGGCGCGGCATTCTATGTGCTGTTCGCCGACTGGCTCTCGACCTTGTGGCCGCGCTGGCTGCTGCTTCTCGGGCTGGTGCTGATCGCCGTCAGCCTGTTCATGCAGCGTGGATTGTGGGGACTCGGCGAGCGCATCTGGCAAGCGACGCGGCGCGCGGCGCCCCCTGATTCCGATGAGGAGCGCGCATGAGCGAAGCGATCTTGCAGGCTAGCGGCGTCGTGAAGCGCTACGGGAAATTCACGGCGCTGTCCGATGTCGAACTGCGCATCCTGCCGCATACCGTGCATTCGGTGATCGGACCGAACGGTGCGGGGAAGACGACCTTATTTCATGTGCTGACCGGCACGCTGCCGACCACCGCCGGCAAGATCGTGTTCGACGGCCACGACGTGACACATGAACCGGATCATAAGCGGGTGCGCCGCGGCATCGCACGCTCGTTTCAGGTCACGAGTCTGTTTGCGAACCTGAGCGTGCGCGAAAATCTGCGGCTCGCAGCCCAAGGCGTCGACGCGCGGCGTGCGCTGAACGCATGGACGCCGCCGCGTGGCACGTTGGAGCATACGGACGTCGTGGACAGCGTGCTGGAGCGACTGGGGTTGCAGCGCTTCGCCCGTACCGCCGCGAGCGCCCTCTCGCACGGCCAGCAGCGGCGCCTCGAAGTCGGCATGGCGCTGGCCGCGCGGCCCAAGGCCATCTTTCTCGACGAGCCCACGTCGGGCATGGGCATCGACGATCTCGACGACATGAAGCAATTGATCCGCGGCCTGCGTGACGACTACACGGTCGTGCTGATCGAACACAACATGGGCATCGTGATGGACATCTCGGACACGATCACGGTGATGCAGCACGGCCGTGTGCTGGTTGAAGGCCGCCCCGGCGATATTCGCGGCGACGAGCGCGTCAGAAGCGCCTACCTTGGCAACATGATCACCGGAGGCCGCGCATGATTCTGGACCTCCAGCAGATTCACGGCTTCTACGGCAAGAGTCACATTCTGCAGGGCGTGACGCTGCAAGTCGGCGAAGGTGAGACGGTGACATTGCTCGGCCGCAACGGCGCGGGCAAGTCGACGACGCTCAAGAGCATCGCGGGCGTCGTCGCGCCGCAGCGCGGCACGGTCACGTTCAGGGGCGAGCCGATCGGCAAACTGGCGCCGCACCGGATCGCTTCGCGCGGCGTGTGCTTCGTGCCGGAGCATCGCGGTATTTTCCGCCTGCTGTCCGTCGAGGAAAACCTGCGGCTCGGCGCGCGCAAGGATTCGCCGTGGCAACTAAACGATATCTACCGCATCTTTCCGCGGTTGAAAGAGCGCCGTACGAACGGCGGCGCCCAGCTATCCGGCGGCGAGCAGCAGATGCTGGCAATCGGACGCGCACTGATGAATCATCCGCGGCTGCTGATGCTCGACGAGCCGGTCGAAGGTCTCGCGCCCGTGATCGTGGAGGAGATCGTCGCGCAACTGAAGCTCATCAAACAGGCGGGCGTCGCCATCCTGCTCGTCGAACAGAATCTCGAAGTGTGCTCGCAACTCGCGGATCGCCACTACATCATCGAGCAAGGCGTGATTGTCTACGAAGGCGAGAACGCTGCGTTCATGGCCGACGAGTCGATCAAGGACCGCTATCTGGGCGTAGGCGTCGTTTGAACGTCTCGCTTCTTGTCGCAAGGAAACCTGATGCAAGCTCATGAATTGACCGCAATTGCGTCGCAACATCCCGCCGCGCTCGCCGGCTTGCGTGTCGACGGCGCGCGTCTGTGGGACAGCCTGATTCAACTGGCAAAAATCGGCGCTACGCCAAAAGGTGGAGTCTGCCGACTCGCGCTCACCGAACTTGACCGCCAGGCACGCGATCTGTTCGTCGCTTGGGCAAAGGAGATCGGCTGCACGATACGCGTGGACGCGATCGGCAATATCTTCGCCAGGCGCGCGGGGCTGCGCGACGATTTGCCACCCGTCATGACGGGCAGCCATATCGATACGCAGCCGACGGGAGGCAAGTTCGACGGCAACTACGGCGTGCTCGCGGGACTCGAAGTGCTGCGCACGCTGGCTGCCGCCAACGTGTACACGGCCGCGCCGCTCGAGGTTGCGGTCTGGACCAACGAGGAAGGCTCGCGTTTTGTGCCTGTGATGATGGGTTCGGGTGTGTTCGCCGGCGCCTTCACGCTCGAGCATGCGCTGGCGCAACGCGATCGCGAGGGCATTTCGGTGAGCGACGCGCTGGCCGCCATCGGCTACAACGGCGCGGCGAGCGTTGCGCCGCACGCGGTAGGCGCCTACTTCGAGGCGCACATCGAACAGGGGCCTGTGCTCGAGGCAAACGAAACGACGATCGGCGTCGTACAAGGCGCGCTTGGACAGCGCTGGTACGACGTCACGGTGCACGGCATGGAAGCGCATGCCGGACCGACGCCGATGCAATTGCGCCGCGATGCATTGCTCGTCGCCGCTGATCTGATTCACGCGGTGAACCGCATTGCACTGGATCACACGCCGCACGGCCGCGGTACGGTTGGCTGGGTCGACGTGCATCCGAATTCGCGCAATGTCATTCCTGGCCGGGTGACGCTTACCGTTGACCTGCGCGCGGCCGATGACGCGTCGCTTAGCGAGATGGACGCAGCGCTGCGCGCCGCCTGTGCGCAAGCCGGCGCGAAGGCGAGCATGGCGATCGACGTCGAACAGGTGGTGTACTTTGCGCCACAGCCGTTCGAGCGGTCGATGGTAGCCGCCGTGCGCCAAGGCGCGGACGCGCTCGGGCTGTCGTCGATGGACGTCATCAGCGGTGCGGGCCATGACGCGGTTTATGTCGCGCGCGTCGCCCCAGCCGCGATGATTTTCGTGCCGTGCAAAGATGGAATCAGCCACAACGAAATCGAGGACGCCCGCCCCGATCACCTGGAAGCGGGCTGCAACGTGCTGCTGCACGCGATGCTGCATGCCGCGCAAGCTGTCGAAGGAGCCGCCGCATGAAGGTGCTCATCGCGCGAATGAACCACGAGACGAACACGTTCTCGCCGGTGGCGACGCCGCTCGAAGCCTTCGGCCGCAGCGGACCGAGCTACGGCGAGGACGCCTGGCGCGAGAACAAAGGCATGCAAACCGCGATGTCTGCGTTTATCGATGCGGCTGAGCGCAAACACGCCGAGATTGTCACGCCGGTTTCCGCTTCGGCAAATCCAAGCGGGCCTGTTGCGGCGGCAGCCTACGATGCGATCTGTCACGCCATCGTCAACGCCGCGCCTGGGTGCGACGCCGTATTGCTCGACCTGCATGGCGCGATGGTCGCGGAAAATTCGAATGATGGAGAAGGCGACCTGCTTGAACGCGTGCGTGCGGTATTGCCCGATGCGCCGATCGCGGTTGCGCTCGACCTGCACGGTAACGTCACGCAAAAGATGATCGATCACGCTGACGTGATCGTCAGCTTCAAGACCTATCCGCACGTCGACATGTACGAAACGGGCGCACACGCCGCGCGTCTGCTGTTCGACCTGATCCACGGGCGGGCCAAGCCGGTGATCGCCTGGCGACAGCCGCCGCTTCTCACACACACATTGCGTAGCGCTACAGCAGAAGGCGCGATGAAACGTGCCGTCGATGGCGCGCGCGCTGCCGAGGCAGAAGGGATGCTGGCGGTGTCGGTGCTCTCGGGCTTTTCGCTGGCTGATATCCAGGCACCCTGTATCAGCGTCGTCGTGGTGGGCGACGGCGATCGTTCGGCTGCCGATGAGGTAGCCGAACGCATCGCGCGGCAGATCTGGGACGATCGCGACGAGTTCGTTTACCGCAGCGCACCGCTCGCCGAATCGGTCGCGCATGCTGCGACGCTCGCGCTCGGTGCTGACAAGCCGGTGCTGCTGCTCGATCACGGCGACAACTGCATGTCGGGTGGCACCTGCGACACGATGGACCTTTTCGAGGAAGCGCTGAGGCAGGGACTCGAGGGCATGGTAAGCGGGCCGTTGTGCGATCCCGAGGCCGTCGGCATATTGCAGGCGGCCGGCGTTGGGGCGACCGTGACGCTCGCCGTCGGAAACAAGATGACAGGGAAGGCCGTGCGGCCGCGCCCGCCGCTCACGGTAACGGGTGTGGTCCGTGCGCTAACCGATGGCGAATACACGATCAGCGGTCCGACGTACACAGGCCAGCGCGCGTTCATGGGCCGCACCGCCGTGCTGGACACGGGCTCGGCAACCCTCGTTCTAACGGAACGCACGCATGAACCGTGGGATCTGGGGGTGTTCGAAAGCGTCGGTGTCGATCCACGGCGTGCGCGCTTCTTGCTGCTCAAGTCCCGGATGTACTGCAGGCCTGTGTTCGCGCCGATCGCAGCGGCGCTGGTCGAATGCGACAGCCGCGGCGTCACAAGTTCGGACTATGAACTCTTCCCATTCGCGCACGTGAAGCGACCGGTTTATCCGATCGATAGGGCGGCTAACTGGGAGCGAGCGACGTCACGCTGATGGCGCAGCCGGCTGCGGTGAAGGCGCGGCTACGCTCGGGAGTCAACCCGTCTGCTTATCGTGAAGTACGCGTCCGATGCGATCGGCCATCGCCACGACGGAAACCGCGATCTGTTTTTCCTGCCGCGCGTTCAGCCGCCCAATCGGAACGCTGGAGCTGACCGCGACTCGTCTCCCCAGAGGCGTGACACCGACGAATGCGGCGAAGCACACGAGACCGCGGACTGCCTCTTCTCGCTCGATGGCGATTCCGGTCTTCCGGACCGACGCCAGCTCTTCCAAAAGATCGGCCCGCCGCGTCAGCGTGTTTTCCGTGAATGCCTCAAGCCTCGGCGGGAGCAGCGCCGTGACAGCCTCGTCACCGAGACCGGCAAGCACCGCCTTCCCCAATGCACAGCAATGCGCGGGCAAGCGCGAACCGAGATCGGACACCAGCCGGACTGGACGCGGAGCATCTTCCCGTGCGACATAAACGACCTGAGCCCCATCCAGCACGGCCAGTTGC
Organism: uncultured Burkholderia sp.; assembly: GCA_964425025.1. Classification (GTDB taxonomy): domain Bacteria; phylum Pseudomonadota; class Gammaproteobacteria; order Burkholderiales; family Burkholderiaceae; genus Trinickia. The sequence continues at coordinate 30,210 of CAYRLJ010000019.1, forward strand.
ACCACCTCGTTATGCCGCAGCACGAAGGCCGCCGCTTCCCTGCGAAACGTGGGCAACAACCGGTCGTGCCGTACGTAGGCATTCCCGAATTCAAAGAGTGTGACGCCGATAACGTAGCCGTCCGCGCGCTTTTCAATCCACTTGCGTCGTTCGAGCGCGTCAAGCAGCAGATAGAGCGTACTGCGCGGGGTACCCGTCATCTCCGCGAGCGCGGACGCTTTCACCGGCTGCGACGCGCGCGATAGCGCATCGAGCAGATCATGGGTTCGCCGCAGTGCCGGGACGTCGTTTTCGTCAGCCATTAGGTCAGTGCCGCGCCGTGTCCCGATGGACGCGGCTTGAAAAAGGTGTCCAGTATATTGGAAAGCACGACACCTTGTTGGACACCGCCCGATATTCGGCTCTACGATTGTCGGCACCTTCCCCCATGTTCAGGCTCCGTCCATGACCTCACTTTCCAGCTACGTGCCCCATGATCTCGACCATGCACTGCTTGTCGGGCGCGTCTGGCGCCAGACGACAAACGGATCGGGACCGTGCGTCGTTGTTGTCCGCGGCGGCGAGGTTTTCGATATTTCCCGCATCGCGCCGACTGTCTCCGATCTGTTCGACCGGCAAGACCTGGTCAAACTCGCCCGCACGGCTACCGGCGAATCTCTGGGTCGCGTTGGCGATCTGATCGAGTCCACGCTCAGTTCCGATCGCGAGGGCCGGCAACCTTACCTGCTCGCTCCCTGCGATCTACAAGCGGTCAAAGCGTGCGGCGTGACGTTTGCCGTGAGTCTTCTCGAGCGCGTCATTGAAGAGCAGGCAGGTGGCGACCCTGTCAAGGCCGAAGACGTGCGAGCCGCAATTACGCGGCTTATCGGCACTGACCTCTCGAAGATCAAACCCGGTTCGGACGCCGCAATCAAGCTGAAGGAAGAACTCCAGCGCCGCGGCGCGTGGTCGCAATACATGGAAGTCGGCATTGGGCCGGATGCCGAAGTATTCTCGAAGTCGCAGCCCATGTCCGCAGTGGGATTCAACGCCGATGTCGGCTTGCTCGCCGCTTCCAAGTGGAACAACCCGGAGCCGGAAATCGTCCTCGCGGTGAACAGCAAGGGCGACGTGGTGGGCGCCACATTGGGTAATGACGTCAATCTGCGCGACATCGAGGGCCGCTCCGCGCTGCTGCTCGGTAAATGCAAAGACAACAATGGCTCATGCGCCATGGGCCCGTTCATCCGTCTGTTCGACGAACAGTTCACGCTCGATACGATTCGCGAAACGAGCGTTTCGTTACGCGTCGAAGGGGCTGACGACGGCTTCCTGCTGGAGGGCATCAGTCATATGCGGGAAATCAGCCGCGATCCGCTCGATCTGGTCAGCCAGACGTGGGGCAAGCACCATCAATACCCTGACGGCTTCATGCTGTTCCTCGGCACGATGTTCTCTCCGATCAAGGATCGCGACGCGCCTGGAGGGGGATTCACTCACCATCTCGGCGACCGCGTGACCATCAGCGCGCCTGCGCTCGGCGCGCTCGTCAACACCGTCCGGCTTTCGACCGAGATCGCCCCGTGGACATTCGGCGTGCGCGCGCTGTATGCGAATCTCGCCGCGCGCTCCCTCCTGAATCTCGGCTGATCAGCAACGCTTCCACTTACCGGCGAATTCAAAACACCGGCAGCCGGTCGTCGCGCAAGGCGGGATAACCGGACACGCAGGCGGTGCCTGCGTGCTGAATGCGCGGCAAGCTTCGCTGCATCGAACCTCTCCTTATGACACGGCGGACACAGCGCCGTGCGCCGTCTGTGCGGGTGGGCGCGATAGCGGGACGCCTCTCCCCAGCCAGCGCAGGTAGCTGCGATCAAGCGCGGCAATATCGCTACAGCCGAGCAGGCCCAGTACACGGTCGATCTCGGTGCTCAAGATCTGAATAGCGCGCTCGGCGCCGGGCTGGCCGCCGGCGCTCAGACCGTAGGTCGTCGCCCGGCCGAGCAGCACGGCATCGGCGCCAAGCGCCAATGCCTTCAGGATGTCGGAGCCGCGCCGGAATCCACCGTCGAGCATCACGCTGAGTCTGCCGCCGGCCTGGTCGACGACTTCGGGTAGCACATCCATTGCGGACACCGCGCCGTCGAGCTGCCGGCCGCCGTGGTTCGACAGCACGATGCCGTCGACACCTTCCTCGGCTGCACGCAACGCGTCCGGCGCGCCCAGCACGCCCTTGACGATCAGCTTGTACGGCCACAGGTCGCGCAGCCACCGGATATCGTCCCATGACAGCGACGGGTCCAGTTGTTGGCCCAAGGTAATCGTGGCGCCCTTCACGCTGTTTTGTCCGGGCGGCAGCAGATCGCCCAGGTTGGCGAAACGCGGCATTCCGCTTGGCCACAGCACGTTGGCCATCCAGCCAGGATGCCGCAGCACGTCGAGCTTGTTGCGCCAGTCGAGCCTCAACGGCTTAACGTAGTTGCGCAGATCCCATTCGCGCTTGCCGAACACGGCGCTGTCCGTCGTGACGACCAGCGCTTCGATGCCGGCCGCCTTCGCGCGCTGCGCGAGTTTCGCCAGCGATTCGCGCGTGCGGTACATGTAAACCTGCATCCATACGCGGCCGCCCGCCCGTCGCACGACGTCCTCTAACGCGATGGTCGACACGTTGCTCAACACGAACGGAATGCCGGCCGCCGCCGCCGCGCTCGCGAGCTTGACATCGCCCTCACGAAACATCAGTCCGCTGTAGCCGGTCGGCCCGATCATGAATGGCGACGCGATGCGCTGGCCCAACAGCATCCTGCTCTGGTTGCGCTGCTCGACATTCACCAGCGTGCGCGGCAGAAAAGCGATTTCGCTGAAAACATCACGATTGCGGCGTAGCGTCGTCTCGTCTTCGGAGCCGCCTTCTATGTACTCGAAACAGAAATTCGGCAGACGCCTGCGCGCCATCGCGCGCAGATCGTCGATACTGTGCGCGCGGCTCACGTCGCGGCCTGAATAAAGGCGGCGTTCCAATTCAACTCTCCTGGCTGATCGATTCGTCTTCGTCTATCGGATGTGCAGCTGCCCTGCGCCGGCTTCGAACCGCGAACGCCACGCGCGTTCATGCTCGCCGCCAGCCGGCGCCATGTACTGTGTCAGGTCACCACGCCGACTTGCCAGGGCACGAATTCGCTCTGTCCATAACCATGCAGTTCGCTCTTCGAGCGCGTCCCGGACGCGCAGGCAAGCATCATCTGGAAAATCTCTTCGCCGAGTTGATCGATGCTTGCCGTGCCATCGACGATGCCTCCGCAATTGAGGTCGATGTCGTCCGCCTGACGCTCCCACAACGCGGTATTGGTCGCGAGCTTGAGCGACGGCGACGGCGCGCAGCCGTACGCGGAGCCGCGCCCGGTCGTGAAGCAGATCAGATTCGCGCCTGACGCGACCTGCCCGGTCGCCGACACCGGGTCATAGCCCGGCGAGTCCATGAACACGAAACCTTTTGCCTTGATAGGCTGCGCGTATTCGTAGACTTCCGTCAGATTCGTCGTACCGCCCTTCGCCACCGCGCCGAGCGATTTTTCGAGGATGGTCGTCAAGCCGCCCGCCTTGTTGCCCGCCGATGGATTGTTATCGAGCGCGCCCCCGTTGCGCTCGCAATAGTTCTGCCACCATGCGATTCGCGCGAGCAGCTTGTCACCAACCGCCGGGCTTGCCGCACGGCGCGTCAACAGATGCTCGGCGCCATAGATCTCGGGTGTTTCCGATAGGATCGCAGTGCCGCCATGCCGCACGAGCCGGTCCACCGCCGCGCCCAGCGCGGGATTCGCGGAAATGCCCGAATAGCCGTCCGAACCGCCGCACTGCAAGCCGACGCACAGATGCGACGCCTGCACGGGCACACGCTGCACGCGGTTGGCCTCCGCGAGCATCTCCTGCACCATGACGATGCCGCGCTCGATGGTCTTGCGCGTGCCGCCGCTGTCCTGGATGGTGAAGCTGCGCAGTTTCGCCTTGCTGCAGTCGAGACCGCCTGCTTCCAGGACGCCGCCGATCTGGTTCGTCTCGCAGCCGAGCCCGATGAAGAGCACCGACGCGAAGTTCGGATGCACCGCATAACCGGCCAGCGTGCGGCGCAAAATCATCATGCCCTCGCCTTGCATGTCGATCCCGCAGCCAAGCCCGTGCGTCAATGCGACCACGCCGTCCACGTTCGGAAAGTCGGCGAGCGCATCGGGGCGCACCTCCCGCCTGAAATGATCGGCGATAGCCCGCGCAACCGTGGCCGAGCAGTTCACGCTGGTCAGGATGCCGATGTAATTGCGCGTCGCCACCCGTCCGTCGTCGCGAACAATTCCCATGAAATGAGCGGGTTCGTCCACGTAGGCAGTTGGAAGCGCATCGACACCGAATGCATAATCGCGCGCGAACTCGGACATCGCGAGATTGTGGACGTGAACGTGCTGGCCGCGTGCGATCGCGTCGCGCGCCACGCCGATGATCTGGTTGTAACGCTTGACCGGCTCGCCTTTCGCGATGTCGCGCGTCGCCACTTTATGCCCAGGCGGGATCAAACCCTTGACGATCAGTTGTTCCGCGTCGATGCGCGTGCCCGGCATGAGTTGCCGGGTGGCGATGATGACATCGTCGGCGGGATGCAGACGGATCACCACGGGCGCGACACTGGCTTGAGTCAACATGAAAAGGCCTTGAAAAAGAGAACGAATGGGTTACGTCAGACCGTGGAGCTCGCGCCCTTGGGAACGTCATCTCTTTCGGATGCGAGCGACAGCGGCTCGATGCGGCCCACGATCACAAGGTAGCTGAACGCGCCGAGAAAGCAGAAACCGCCTGCCACGACGAGGGGAATCGTGAATGAGCCCTTCGTGAGCGCGACCATCACCCCGGTGAACGTCGTGATCACGATGCCGGCGAGGTTCGACGCAAAGTTCTGAATGCCGCCGATCGACGCGACATAGCGCGGCGATGGCGCGACGTCGCAAGGCAACGACCAGATGCTTGCCGCGGCGAACGCGAGGCTGCCGTACGCGATGCCGAAGCAAGCGAGCATCAGATACATATTCGACGTGAATGCCGACAACGTAATCACCGACGAGAGCAGCATGCCGCCGACCATGCAGGTCTTACGCGCAGCCGTCAGACTCCAGCCGCGACGGAACAGCGCGTCCGATACGTAGCCGCCGAGCCAGCCCCCCGGAATCGCAACCAGCGCCGGAATCATGCCGAGCGTGCCGAGCGATTTCAGCGAGAAGCCGCGCGTCTGCACGAGGTAGCTCGGGAACCACGTGATGAAGAAATAGATCACGAAGTTCAGGCAGAAAAAGCCGAGCATCATGCCCCACAGCGTGCGGTGGCGAAACAGCGACGCCCATGTGACATTGCTGTGCTCATTGCTCACGCTGGCCACGGGCGCAGGGTGTTCCGCGCCGCTCATATCGGCGTGCGCGGGGCCGCGGTAGATCACGAGCCAGCCGACGATCCACACCGCGCCGAGCAGGCCCGTGAGGATGAACGCTGCTTTCCAGCCGAGCGTGCTGATGATCAGCGCGACAACCGGAATCGACAGCGCGGAGCCGACGCGCGAGCCGCTGTCGAAGATGCCCGTCGCGAGAGCGCGCTCCTGCGGCCGGAACCATTGGCTCACGAGCTTCGCGCACGACGGATACGCGCCCGCCTCACCGACGCCCAGGAGCAGCCGGCAGCCGAACATCCCCGCGACGCTGCCCGTAAGCGCGGTAGCGGCGGTAAACACCGACCACCAGCCAACGGCAAGCGGCAACGCGATGCGCGCGCCGACGCGATCGACGAACCAGCCGAACGGCATCTGCATGAACGCGTAAGTCCAGAAGAAGCCGCTTAGGATGAAGCCCATCTGGGCCGGTCCGATGCCGAGCGCTTTTTCGATTTGCGGCGCGGCGACCGCGAGATTCGCGCGATCGATGTAGTTCACGGCGATCGCCAGAAAGCACAGCAGAATCACGACCCAACGCATCTTTCTCATGAAATGTCTCCTCCAATACGGGCATCTATCGTCCTTGACTGCTCGTCCGCCAAGATGCCGGTCAGGCGGACTCTGTTGCGATACGGCTTGTCAGGCGTGGAGCACGTTTTCGTTCGTATCGCGCGAAGCGGTCTGCCAGCGCTCGGCGAGCCACATGTGGTCGAGAGTGAGCAGAGCAGCTTCAGGCGCTTCGATACAGCTGACGAACATGGAACCGGTTCCTGCATCGCGCGCAGTATTCCCAGCGACGGCGCGCAACGTATCGCCGTTGTCCGACATGAGTTCGCAAGGCAGCAGCGTCAGCGGCGCGGCTCCCGCGTTAAAGCGCGCATCGCGGCACAGCCTCCCTCGAGCCAATCTGGCCTTACCAGATTGGCAAAAATTAAAGGGATGCCGTATATTGGTCAAGCCAATTTTGAGAAACCTCGGGAAACCCCCGGGATGCACATAACCACTGCTTGCCGGCCGGACGCTTCGACCTACAATCGGCGCTCGCCCTATTGGGCTTGCCCGGCACTCCATCGTCAGAGAACGTTAGTGACAGTCAAACCTGCCGACTCTCGCCGCCTCTATTTGCAGATCGCGGAAAAATTGCGCGACCTGATCGCGCAGCCGGATTTCGCGCCGAATGGCCGCTTGCCGCCGGAGCGCGCGCTCGCCGAGACGCTTGGCGTGTCGCGGCCGTCGGTGCGCGAGGCGCTGGTCGCGCTCGAACTGGAGGGGCTCGTCGAAATCCGTATGGGTTCCGGCGTTTATCTGTGCGCGACGCCGCAGGCGCAAAGCGGGGCGGCGCTGCCGCAGGCCGAACTCGGCGACAGTCTGCTCGACATCATGGGCGCGCGCTGCGTGATCGAAGGCTCGATCGCCGCGAGCGTTGCGCCGTTTTGCAAAGCGAAGGACCTGAAGATCTTGCGCGGCATTTACAACGAGATGCAGCGCGAAGTGGAAGCGGGAAGACTGCCTGTCGCCGCCGACCGCGCATTCCATGTCGCGATTGCGCAGATGTCCGGCAACGAGGTGCTGGTGCGCACCGTGGGTTCACTCTTCGACGCCCGGCATAGTCCGCTGTCGGAAACGCTGCGCGGGCATTTCGAACACGAGAGTACGTGGGACGCCGTCCCCGACGAACATCGCGTGATCCTCGAAGCCCTGGAAGCGCACGACGCGATCCAGGCCCAGGCGAGCATGCAACGCCACTTGAAGAGGGCGTTGGAGCGGGTGATCACCGGCGCACAGCGGACCACGTAGCTAACGCCGGGTTCGTCGCAACCCTGCGCGATCAACGCATCCTCATGACAGCATAGTGGCGAATCCGGGTAAGCACCACCTACCTCTATTCCGTTGATTTCATGCGGAAATTCGACGTCACGAGCGCGCCACGCCGCTTTTGTGACAAAAAATGTCGACTCGATGTTAGCCATATGGCTTTTGTCCGCTCTATCGTCTAGCCCACAGCAGCATCAAAACATAAACATGGCTCTGAAGAGTTCAGGAGACACAGTGGAAACCCTTGCCTTCATCTGGGACAACCTGGCGAGCATCGCCACGATGACCGGCGAGCACATCGAGATCGTCGGCGTTGGAGTCGGACTCGCGATCGTCACCGGCGTACCGCTCGGTATCGCGATCACGATTAACGAACGACTCGCGAAGATCGTGCTGTATGTAGCCGCGATCATCATGACCATTCCCTCGGTCGCGCTCTTCGGTCTCATGATTCCGATCCTGTCCGTGATCGGCCAAGGCATCGGCTTTCTGCCGACGGTCATCGCGCTCTTCCTCTATTCGCAGCTGCCGATCGTGCGCAACACCTATACGGCGATCACCAACATCGATCCGGCCTTGCGTGAAGCCGCGCGCGGCATGGGCATGACGACGGGCGAGCGTCTGCGCAAGGTCGAGATTCCCATCGCGCTGCCGATCATCATGGCCGGCGTGCGCATGGCGGTGGTGGTCAACGTGGGCATCGCAGCGATCGCGGCGTATATCGGCGCAGGCGGCCTCGGCAAACTCATCAGCCGCGGCATTTCTCAATCGGATCCGCGTCAGCTGATCGCGGGCGCGATTCTGGTAAGCGTGCTCGCCATCGCCGCCGATATCGGTCTCTCGTGGGTGCAACGCTGGCTCACACCGAAGGGCCTTCGCGCTCCTTCGCGCGCAGCCAGTCTCGCGCTGCGCCTTTCCGCCATCGCGGGATTTCGCAAACATATCGGACACGCGCAATAATCATGATCAAGCTCTCCAACCTGACCAAGCGATACGACGGCGCAGCGAGCGCTGTTGTCGACGGCATCGACATGGAAGTGGGTGCGGGCGAGATCTGCGTGCTGCTCGGGCCGTCGGGATGCGGCAAGACCACGACGCTCAAGATGATCAACCGTCTCGTGCGTCCGACCTCCGGCAAGATCTATCTCGAAGGACGTGACACCGACGAGTTCGAAGTGGTCGAACTGCGCCGCCGCATCGGTTATGTGATCCAGCAGATCGGGCTCTTCCCGAACATGACGGTCGAAGAGAACATCAGCGTGGTGCCGACGCTGCTCGGCTGGGACAAGGCCAAGGCGCGCCGCCGCGCGGCGGAGTTGCTGGAGATCGTCGCGCTCGATCCGGCGACCTACCTCACGCGCTATCCGAAGGATCTGTCCGGCGGACAGGCGCAACGTGTGGGCGTGGCGCGCGCGCTCGCGACCGATCCGCCCGTCATGCTGATGGACGAGCCATTCGGCGCCATCGACCCGATCAATCGCGAACTGATTCAGGATGAATTCCTGCGCATCCAGAAGCAGGTGAAGAAAACGATCATGTTCGTGAGCCACGACATCGACGAAGCCGTGAAGATGGCCGACAAGATCGCGATCTTCCGCAACGGCCATCTCGAACAGTTCGATTCACCGGACAACATTCTCGCGCGGCCTGCTACGCCGTTCATCGCCGGCTTCGTCGGCACGGACCGCGCGTTGAAGCGTCTGCGTCTCTTGCATGCACGCGACGCCTTGTCCGCATGCGACTGCCTCGTGCGCGTCGGCGAGGACAGCACGCGCGCCAAGGCGTTGATGGAGAAGCACGGTGTCGAGCAGATCGTGCTCGTCGATGCCGCCGACAAGCCGCACGGCTATCTCACGATCGACCGCTTGCTGAAGATAGAAGGCCCGATCGCGGCGGTGCACGCGCTCCCAGTTCATGCCACCGCGAGCCAGAAGGACGATCTGCGCACCGTCGTCTCGACGATGCTCGCGAGCGGCGCATCGTGGATGCCCACCGTCGATGACGACGGTCGCTTTGTCGGCTATGTGAGCCAGCAGCGCATCGTCGACATGCTGAAGCTGCCCGCGGGAGAACACGCATGAAACGCGTTCTGTCAGTCGCACTGCTTGCAGCATTGAGCACGCAGGCCCATGCAGATAGCTGGTGGGAGAGCATCGACCAGTATCGCAGCGACATCGTGTATCAAAGTTTGCACATGATGATGATGGTTGCCATTGCAGGCGTGCTTGCGATCGTCGTCGCGATTCCGGCCGGCATCTATCTGAGCCGCCCTTCGCAGAAACGCGGCGCAGCCGTCGTGATGCAGTCGCTCAATGCCGGACAGGCCGTACCGAAGCTCGCGCTGCTCGCACTCGCGATGAGCGTGATGGGCATCGGTGCGGTGCCCGCGATCTTCGGCCTATGGGTCGCGACGTTGTTGCCGATCGCGTTGAACACCTACGAAGGTTTGCGCGCGGTGCCGCCCGCATTGATCGAAGCCGCGACGGGCATGGGCATGACGCCGTGGCAGATCCTCCGGCGCGTCGAGCTACCCAACGCGCTGTATGTGATCTTCGCGGGGATCCGGACGGCATTGGCGATCACGGTCGGTACGGCGCCGCTCGCATTCCTGATCGGTGGCGGCGGACTCGGCGCACTGATCTTCACCGGCATCGATCTGAACGACTTCGGCATGCTGCTCGCCGGCGCCGTTCCAACCGCGCTGCTGGCGATTCTGACCGATGCGTTCATCGGTCAAATGCAGCGCATGCTCGTTTCACGCGGCGTGAATCCGCAAGCCTGACTCGTTAACTTCCATTCGCAACCATGAGAGAGACCATGAAAAAGCTATTCTCAGCAGTGTTCGTCATCCTTATTTCATTGTTGGCAAGTGCTTCCGCCAGCGCCGCGTCGGTTGTCGTCGGCGGAAAGAACTTCACCGAGCAGCAACTGATGGCAGAGATGACCACGCGTTATCTGGAAGCCAAAGGCTTCACCGTGACGAAGAAGGACGGCATGGGCAGCGCCGTGCTGCGTCAGGCGCAGGAGAACGGTCAGGTGGACGTCTACTGGGAATACACGGGAACGTCGCTAGTCACCTACAACAAGGTCAACGATCGCCTCTCGCCGGAGGATACCTACAAGAAAGTCAAGGAGCTCGACGCAGCGAAAGGTCTCGTGTGGCTGAACCCGTCGAAAGCGAACAACACGTATGCGTTCGCGATGAATCAGGACGAAGCGAAGAAGCTCGGCATCGTTACGGTGAGCGATCTAGCGAAAGCGATCAAGGGCGGCAAGGAACTGACGTTCGCGTGCAACTCCGAGTTCTACGCGCGTCCGGACGGCCTGCGGCCGCTGCAGAAGCAATACGGTTTCGAGTTCGGCCAGGGCGATGTGAAGCGCATGGACACGGGCCTCACGTATCAAGCGCTGAAGGATCGTCAGGTGGATATCGCGCTGGTCTTCGCAACGGATGGCCGCGTGCCCGCGTTCAACTTCGTCTTGCTGAAGGACGACAAGGGTTACTTCCCCTCCTACGCGCTGACGCCCGTGATCCGCAAGGCGACGCTCGATGCGAACCCGAACCTCGGACCGCTGCTCAACGCGCTTTCGGCGAAGCTCGACGCGCCGACGATGGCACGCCTGAACGCAAGCATCGACGTGCAGAAGAAGTCGTTTTCCGATGTGGCGAATGAGTTCCTCAAAGAGTCCGGGCTGATCTGAGCCGGGCCTGTGCATAACAAAGGACCGACTTCATGACCACGATCAAAGTGGCGGCCGCGCAGACCGATACGGCATACGGCGACGTGCAGGCGAATCTCGCGCGGCATCTCGATCACATCGCGGATGCGAAGAAGCGCGGCGTGCGCCTGCTTGTCTTCCCCGAGTTGTCGCTGCATGGCCACAGCGGCGGCAAGGACACGCTCAGTCTTGCGATGACGCACGACGATGCCGCCATCCGCCAGCTTGCCGAGGCGAGTTCGTGCATGCACGTGTCATTCGGCTTCATCGAGGAAGCGCCAGGCGGGCAGTTCTACAACAGCCAAGCGACGGTCGCGGACGGCAAGCTGGTTCACGTGCATCGCAAGACGATGCTGGCGACGTACGGCAAGCTGCGCGACGGTCTTTACTTCGCAGCGGGACCGAAGCCGCAGAGCTATGCGATCGATGACGAATGGCGCATCGCGACGCCCATCTGCAACGACCTATGGAATCCGGCCGTCGTGCACGGGCTCGCATGCGATGGCGTCACGCTTCTCGCCGCGCCGATCAGTTCGGCGCGCGAGGCAGTGGGCGAAGGCTTCGACAACCCTTCGGGCTGGGACCTCAACCTGCGCTTCTATGCGCTCACGTACGGCATGGCGATCGTGATGGCCAATCGCGTCGGCACGGAGGGAATGATGACCTTCTGGGGCGGTTCGCGCATTCTCGATCCCTTCGGCAAGACTGTCGCGCAAGCTGAAGGCCAAGACGAATGCCTCGTCGTCGGCGAGCTCGATTACGAAGCGATCCGGCGCGCGCGCTTCCTTCTGCCGACCGTTCGCGATGCACGCATCTATGCGCAGCGCACCTGAACGAACCTGAACGACAACCATGCGCGATTTTCTTTTGAACGATGCGGACCGCGCCTTCCGCGCCGAAGTCCGCGAATTCCTGCAACGCGAACTCTGGCCGAGAGCTTCCGATATCGAAGACCGACAGGACTGGGGCGCGGTCAAGCATGTCGTCCGCGCGCTCGGCGCGGCGGGCTACTTGAAGCTGATGTTCCCGGATCTCTATCAAGGCAAGCTCGAACACCCCGGCCTCACGCACGCGACGATCCTCTCCGAAGAGGCGTCGTACCTCAACTATGCGTTCGAGACGACCATCGCGACGGCGCTCTCTTGCGCCTATCCGCTGCATCGCCACGCCAGCGAGCGCCTGCGCGACACCTATCTCACGCCGATTCTCGAAGGCACGGCGATCGGCGCGATCTGCGTGACGGAGCCGAACGTCGGCAGCGATTCGGCAGGCATGCAGACGCGCATCGACTTCGACGAAACGCGCAACGAGTGGGTCATCAACGGTTTCAAGCGCTACATATCGAACGCTTCCGTCGCGGATGTCTATATCGTCTACGGACTGACGGGCGACGGCATGACCGCCGTCGCGGTGCCGAAGAACGCGAAGGGAATCAGTTTTCCCCGCAACTATACGTTCATGGGCCGTCGCGGCTGCATCGTCGGGGAAGTGAAGTTCGATGACTGCCGCGTGCCGGCCGATCATCTGCTGGGCGAGCGCGGCGGCGGCTTTCGCATCATGCGCGGCATGTTCAACTTCGAGCGCGCGATTCTCGGCGGCTCGGGTCTGGGCGTCGCACGCAGCGCATTCGATATCGCGACGACCCACGCGCAGACGCGCCAATCGTTCGGCCAGCCGCTCGGCTGCAAGCAGCTCATCTGGGACAAGATCGCGCAGATGAGCTGGCGCATCGATGCATCGGAACTCATCACCTATCGCGCGACGAAGATGTATGACGCGGGCGCCGACGGAAAGGCGCTGATGAAGGAAGCCGCGATGGCAAAGCTCGTCGCGACCGAAACCGCCAACTATTGCGCCAACGAAACCGTTCAGATTCTCGGCGGCGACGGCATCACGAAGGAATACGGCCGCGCCGAACAGCTCTATCGCGATGCGCGCGCGCTCACCATCGTCGGCGGCACGTCGGAAGTCGCCAAGTATCTGATCGCGGGGCGCGATCTTCCCGACATCCGGATCACTCTCTAGAAGCAACACCACGCATCATGCTCACGATCACGTCGCTTTTCGAAAACACGGTTACGAAATATCCGGACCGTCCCGCGCTGACCTGCGGCACTGTTTCTCTCACCTATGCGCAATGGAGCAAGCGCGTGCGCCGTCTAGCGCAGGCACTCTTCGATCTCGGCGTGCGTCAGATGGACCGCGTCGCCATCCTACAGAAGACGTCCGAGGCGACGCCGACCGCGTACATGGCGTGTCAGTTGCTCGGCGCGATCGCCGTGCCGATGAACTTTCGCCTCTCCGCCAACGAAGCCGCGTTCATTCTGCGCGACGCGGGCGCACGCGCGTTGATCTATGACGATTCGATGCTGCCCGTTGTCGCGAAGATCGAGCAGGCGCTGCCGGATCTGCGCACGTACGTGTGCGTGAATAACGGCGTGGAAATGCCGTTGCACCATCACTCGTTCGAAGCGTTGATCGAACGCGTCGAACAACTCGATGCTCCGCTGCCGCGCCTTCAGCCGAACGACATATCCGCCCTCGTCTACACATCCGGCACCACGGGCCGCCCGAAAGGCGCGATTCACACGCACGGCAATGATGTTTCCATCGCGACCAACTGCGTGATGGAATACAGCCTGACGAGCACCGACGCGGCCTTGCATATCGCGCCGCTCTATCACGTCGGCGGCATGCAGGCGTATTTCGTGCCGCACCTGATGGTCGGCGCGCACAACGTAATCCTGCCGCGCTACCAGCCGCTCGCCACCTTGCAGGCCATCGCGCATTACGGCATCACGACACTTTTCGCCGTGCCGACGCAAATTCAGGACATGCTGTTCCATCCGGATTTCGCGTCGATCGGTACGCACAGCCTGCGCATGATCACGACCGGCGGCGCGGCGATTCCGGCGAAGACGATGCAGCGCGTGATCGACGAGTTCTGCCCGAACGTCTTCAACGGCTACGGCATGACCGAGGCGAGCCTCACGCTTCTCCTGCATCCGCGCGATGCGCTCACCTATCTCGGCTCGTGCGGCAAGCCCACGCTCATCAGCGCATGCCGCGTGATCCGCAACGATCCTGAGCGCGTGGTGACGCCAAACGAAACCGTCGCGGCGGGCGAAGTGGGCCAGTTGATCGTGAAAGGCCCGCAGCTCGCATCGGGCTACTGGAACAATCCGGTCGAGACCGAGAAGAAGTTCAAGTCCGGCTGGCTCTATACCGGCGATCTCTTCAGCATCGACGAAGCGGGCTACTTCCACTTTCAGGGACGCGCAGACGACATGATCGTCTCGGGCGGGGAGAACATCTATCCGCGCGAGATCGAGGAAGTGCTGTATCACTGTCCCGGTGTGCAGGAAGCCGCGGTGATTGGCGTTCCCGACGAAAAGTGGGGGCAAGCGGTCACGGCATTCATCGTCCGCAGCGTATCGACGCTGACTGAAGACGATGTCGTCGCGTTCTGCAAATCCGGCGACGAGCTCGCGCCGTACAAGCGGCCCAAGAAGATCTTCTTTGTCGAGAAGCTGCCGCTGAACCCGAGCGGCAAAGTGCTTCGCCACGAACTCGCCGGACCTGTTTATCAAAGCATGCTTTCAGGAGCCTCGCAATGAGCGAACCTGCAATCGCGCCGGTCTATACGGGAGCATGATGGATGAGCACATCCGCCATCGCATTCATTCATAAACTGACATTCGATGCGCTGCCGCCGACGGTCATCGAGCAGGCGAAGCTATGCGTGCTCGATCTGCTCGGCGTCGCGCTCGCGGGCAGGGAGACAGAGCTGTCGCGCATTGCGGGTGATCACGCGGCCGAGTTCTTCGCGGCCGGCACGCTGCGCTCGCGGATGCTGTTCGACGGCCGCATCGCGAGCCCCATCGGAGCGGGTCTCGCGGGCGCGATGACCATCGATAGTTGCGACGGGCACGATGGCCACGCGCAAACCAAAGGCCATGTCGGCGTGACGGTGCTGCCCGCACTGCTCGCCCTAGCCGATGCGCTGCCCGGCATGACCGGGCGCGAATTCCTTGCATGCATCGTGCTCGGCTATGAACTCGGCACCCGCGCGGGCATTGCGCTGCACGCGAGCGCCTGCGATTATCATACGTCGGGCGCATGGAACGCCCTGGCCGCGGCGGCGCTCGCCGCGCGCGTGCTGCCGCTGGACGTTGCGCAGACGCGCGAGGCGCTCGGCATCGCGGAGTATCACGGGCCGCGCAGTCAGATGATGCGCTGCATCGATCACCCGACGATGGTGAAAGACGGCTCGGGTTGGGGCTGCATGGCGGGCCTCTCCGCGGCCTTTCTGGCGCAGCGCGGCTTTACGGGCGCGCCGGCCGTCACCATCGAACAGGACGAAACCCGTAGGCTTTGGAACGATCTCGGCGAACGCTGGCGCATCATGGAGCAATACTTCAAACCGCAACCCGTGTGCAGATGGGCGCATCCCGCGATTGATGCGGCGCTCGCGCTCAGGGCCAGGCACGGTTTCACGGGCGAGCAGATTCAAGCGGTGAACGTGCGCACGTTCCATCATGCGACGCGTCTTGCGCATGCCGCACCGGACACGACCGAGCAAGCGCAGTACAGCCTGCTGTTTCCGGTGGCCGTCGCGTTGAAGCACGGCACGGTGAGATTCGATGCGCTGCACGGTGACGCCTTGCGAGACGAGGAAGTGCTGCGCCTGAGCCATCTAATTCGCACCGAGGACCGCACGGAATATACGTCGCGTTTCCCGAACGAGCGCATCGCGGAGATCAGCATCGAATTGTTCGATGGGCGCCGCTTCGATTCCGGACCCACGCAGGCCCTCGGCGATCCCGACTTGCCGCTCGATCCAGATGCGATCCGCGCGAAATTCCGCGGTTTTGCGCAAGCCGCGCGCGGTGCAAGCGCCGCGCGTGAACTCGAACGCACGGTCGATGTGCTCGATGCGAAAGACTCAAGCGTCGCGCCCCTGCTCGATCTCGTTCTCACGCGTCACGTCTGAAGCATGAACGCGAAGGACATTGCGCCAATCGCGCGCGCAGCCAAGGCAACGCGTGCGGGCGTGGATGCACCGTCGCCCGTCGAACGACCGGCAGCCATCACGCCGCAGCGCATGGGCTTCTTCCTCGTCCCGCATTTCTCGATGATGGCACTGAGTTCCGTCACTGAGCCGTTGCGCGCGGCCAATCGCGTCAGCGGCAAGGAACTGTATAGCTGGCACCTGATCAGCTCGGACGGCGAGCCGGTGTCGTCGAGCTCGGGCTTCGCGCTGTTGCCCGACTTCGCGATCACGTCGTCGCCTGAGCTAAGTCATGTGTTCGTCGTGGCGAGCATCGGCGTGTCGAACTATCGCAATGCGCAGGCCTTCGAGTTTCTGCGCCGCTATGCAGCAAAAGGATCGACCCTCGGCGGCATCAGCCTCGGCACGATGATTCTCGCGCGCGCGGGCCTGCTCGACAAGCGCCGTTGCACCATTCACTGGGAAGCGCTCAAGGAACTCGCTGACGAATTCCCTTCTCTCGATGTCAGTCGCGATCTCTACTGTATCGAAGGCGATCGCATGACGTGCAGCGGCGGCACCGCGGCCATCGACATGATGCTCGATCTGATCGCGCGTCAGCACGGACATCAGCTCGCGGCTGAAGTCGCCGATCAGTTCATCCATACGCGCATGCGCACCGCGCAGGAAAGTCAGAAGATGGCGATTCAATGGCGCTATGGCGTGGAAGACAGGCGCATCGTTCATGCGGTCACGCTGATGGAGCAGAACATCGAGCGCCCTATTCCAATGAAGACGATTGCCTCGCTCGCCGGTATTTCACCGCGCACGTTCGAGCGCATGTGGATCAAGCACTTCAACGTACGGCCATCGCAGTTCTATCTCGAGTTGCGGCTCAAGGCGGCGCAGAAACTGATACGCGAGTGCTCGCTCCCGCTCTTCGATGTCGCCATGCAGTGCGGCTTCGCGAGCGGGTCGCATCTCGGGCGGTGCTACAAGCAGTTCTTTTCGAAGACGCCCGGACAGGAACGGGCGGGGAGGGAAACGGGTTGACGCCGTTGCAACCATGAATGTTCCCTTTTAGCCAACTGCCGCCGGGCATCGTCCCCCTTTCCTGAATTACCCGTCCAGAGGGTCTGTATGCGTGCCGCCGCAAATAGATCGCGACAGCATCCTCAAATGCGCCCACACTGTGTGACACGATGGTCGCGTCTGCGGCCGGCGAAATTGGAGAAACACTATGGCAAAAGGTCAAGCGCGCGGTAACCGAGAGGCGAAAAAGCCTAAGCAACCGAAGAAATTGCCGTCTCCCGTAGCAGGTACGTCGTGGGCGACAGCCCCGAAGACCGCCTCATCCAGCGAACCCACAAAGAAGAAATAGCAGGCAACCGAACCCGCAGACCGAGGTCTACGTCTCTCTTATCTCCTCCCCACACGCCTGTCGCAGCGTCATGCGGATTGGCGACAGCAACGCCCCACGCACTCACCCGCTCCGGAATGAATTGCGCAGGTCGCGGATGACCTGCATGCGCTTGCTCCTAACCCGGCATTAGTGGCCTGCGCCCGTCGCGAAGTCCTCGCGCGGCTTCGTTATCGGCGATTTGCGCCGCTGCACCGGAATATCCGTCACAGCGGCGGCCAACGGCGATGCCCGTGAACGCTAGACCAGGTCTCGTTTCGCCACGGCTGCCATCGATGGTCACCGGCCACATCTGCAACCGCTTTTTCGTTCCGTCCGTTTGCATCTGTTTGCGCGTGTTCAACCGCACAGGACGAGCGCCACCTCAGTCCGCAGACGCCGCGCCTCGTCCGGCTGTCCCCAAGGAAGAACCGATCATGTCTCAACTCGACAAGCCGTGCACCGCCGCGACGATAGCGCGCGGCACGCCCTTCGAAAGTATCGCCCGCGCGAACCATCCGCCTCGCCCATCGACACCGCCAACGCCGCAGGACGGACGCTTATGAAATCACTCCTTCATTTTGCCGCGCGATTGCGTCCGCGCTCGCCGCCGTGGACCGACACCGCGCCGGTGCGGGACGAACTGTTCGGAATCGAACGACTCGAGCAGCACGCGCAAAGTCTCGCCGCCGCACAGCCGGTGACGGATCAGCCGCCTGCCGTGCTGTCACTGCACACGCGGCTCGACGACAACGCCGCCGTCCTGCTCGCCGCCTATCGCGCAAGCGCCAAAGAACTGGAGCGCGGCCATAGCGTGGTGCCCGCTGCCGAATGGCTGCTCGACAACTATCACCTCGTCGAAGAACAGATCCGCGAGATCCGCGACGATCTGCCGCCCGGTTATTACCGGCTGCTGCCGAAACTGTCGAGCGGTCCGTTCGCCGGCTACCCGCGCGTATTTGGTCTTGCATGGGCGTACGTCGCGCATACCGACAGCCACTTCAACCCGCAGATCCTGCGGCGTTTCGTCGAGGCGTATCAGCGGGTTCAACCGCTGACAATCGGCGAGCTATGGGCGGTCGCGATCACGCTGCGCATCGTACTGATCGAGAACTTGCGACGCCTCGCCGACCAGATCACTGCCGGCCGGACCGCACGCGCCGATGCCGACGCACTGACCGACCGTCTGCTCGAATGCGGTAGCGCACGCTCCGCGCTCGAAGCGGATATTGCGACGCGCTCGTCGGGCTTGCTGTCGGAACTGTTCGCGGCGCAGCTCGCGAAGCGGCTGCGCGATCAGGATCCCCGCACGACGCCGGCGCTCGGCTGGCTGGAAGAGCGGCTCAGACAGCAGGGCTCGTCGGTGGAGGAAGTGGTGCTCCATGCGCAGCAGAGACAAGGCGCATCGAACGTCACCGTGCGCAACGTGATCACCAGCATGCGGATGATCTCGGACATCAGCTGGACCGAACTGTTCGAAGGCGTGAGCCTCGTCGACGAACGACTACGCGCGGGCAGCACCTTCGCGGCGATGGATTTTCCGACCCGCAATCTGTATCGCAGCGCAATCGAGCAGTTGGCGCGCGGCTCGGCCTTCACCGAACTCGAAATCGCCGACTTCGCGCTGCATCTGGCGCATACGACAGCCGGGTCCGCCACCGATCCCGCCCATCAGGAACGCACCGCGGACCCGGGCTATCACCTGATCGCCGAAGGCCGCCGCGCACTGGAAGATGCGATCGGCTTCCGTCCGCCGACGCGTTTGCGGCTCACACGCTTCAACGTCAAACTTGGCATCGCCGGTTATGTCGGTGAGATTCTGGTGGTCGCTGCGACGCTTCTTGCGCTGGCATTGTGGGCGGTGTCGGTGCTGGCGCCGCAATGGCACGATACCTGGGTGTTCGTGCTATTTGCCGCATGCGGATTTCTGCCCGCCACCGAAATCGCGGTCGCGCTCGTCAATCGCACGGTGACATGGAGTTTCGGTGCGAACCCGTTGCCGGCGCTCGAATTGACTGCCGGCGTGCCGTCGTCGCTGCGCACGCTGGTCGCGGTGCCCATGCTTCTGACCAGCGAAGCCGATGCGCTTGAGCTCGTCGAACGTCTCGAGGTTCATCACCTCGCGGGCGCGGGTGGCGATCTGTCGTTCGCGTTGCTGGCCGACGGGCTCGACGCCAATCAGGAAACCCTCGATGGCGATGCGCTGCTGGTCGCCGCCGCCGCAGCAGCCATCGAAACGTTGAACCACCGCTACGGGCCGGGCCCGGGCGGCGACCGTTTCCTGCTGCTGGTCCGTCGACGCGTATTCAATGCAGGCGAAAACTGCTGGATGGGCTGGGAGCGCAAGCGCGGCAAGCTACACGAACTCAACCGTTTGCTGCGCGGCGCGACCGACACCACGTTCATGCCGATCGCTGGATGCATGCCACATGTGCCACCTGATGTGCGCTATATCATCACGCTCGATGCGGATACCAGGCTGCCGCGCGACGCCGCATTGCGCCTGATCGGCAAAATGGCGCATCCGCTGAACCGGCCTAGATTCAGCAGCGTCGAGCAACGCGTCGTGGGCGGCTACGCGGTTCTTCAGCCGCGCGTGACGCCTTCGCTGCCGGTAGGCCAGGAAGGGTCGCTGCATCAGCGCGTGTTCTCCGGCCCCGGCGGGATGGACCCCTATGCTGCGGCTGTCTCCGACGTTTATCAGGATCTGTTCGGCGAAGGCTCGTTTACCGGCAAGGGCATCTACGACGTCGATGCATTCGAAGCCGCGTTGCAGGGCCGCGTGCCGGAGAACGCGTTGCTCAGTCACGACCTGTTCGAGGGCGTCTTTGCGCGTGCGGGGCTGGCGTCGGATGTCGAAGTGGTCGAAGAAGCGCCGGCTCGCTACGACGTTGTTGCGAAGCGCCAGCATCGCTGGACGCGCGGCGACTGGCAGTTGCTGCCGTGGATCGTCGGGCACCGGCGCCGGGACCGTCAGGCAATGCCGTTGATCGGCCGTCTCAAGATGCTCGACAATCTGCGCCGCTCTCTGATCGCTCCGCTGGTTGTCGCCGAGCTTGCACTGTGCTGTCTCATGCCGCTGCCTGCAGGGATTGCCGGCGTGGTGTGGATGCTATGCGTGCTCGCGATTCCTGCCTTCCTGCCGACCGTGTTTGCGATCCTGCAGCGTCGCGCGGGTGTTCGTCTGCGCAGCCGTCTTCGTGCGCTAGGCGGCGACGCGCGGCTCGCCGCGCTGCAAACGCTGCTGTCCGCCGCGTTTCTCGCCGACCACGCGTGGCGCATGGGGGATGCGATCATCCGGACCCTGGTGCGGCTGTTCGTGACGCACCGGCACCTGCTCGAATGGACCACCGCCGCACAGTCGAAAGGCGACCCGCGGCTCAACCTGCGCGGCTTCTATCGGCAGATGGCCGGCTCGACCTCGCTCGCGCTTGCACTGTCGGCGGGGGCGATCGCCTTTGCGCCGTCGCATTGGCCGCTGGTGCTGCCCATCGCGTTGTTGTGGCTCGCCGCACCGGTGCTCGCGCTGTGGTCGAGCCGGTCGCCGGCCACCGCGCGGCGACTCGCCGCATCCGAGCAGGACACACGGTACCTGCGTCTGATCGCACGACGTACCTGGCGCTTCTTCGAGACGTTCGTGACTCCGGAAGAACACATGCTTCCGCCGGACAATTTTCAGGAAGACCCAAAGCCGGTCGTCGCGCACCGCACGTCGCCGACCAACCTCGGGCTGTACCTGCTCTCGGCCGTCGCCGCGCGCGATTTCGGCTGGGCCGGTACGACGCAAACCGTCGAACGGCTCGAAGCTGCATTCGCTTCGATGCAAAAGCTGACGCGCTTCAAGGGGCATTTCTATAACTGGTACGGCACGCAGGACTTGCACGCGCTGGCACCGGCGTATGTGTCGTCGGTCGATAGCGGCAATCTTGCCGGTCATCTGATCGTACTCGCCAACGCCTGCGAGGAATGGCGGGATGCGCCGCTCGCGCCAGCGGCCCGCTCCGGCATGCTCGACAACCTGCATCTGGCGCGTGCGTCACTGGATGCACTGCGTGCGTCCGGCGGCGAACGGGGCAGGCAACTGCTCGCCATCCTCGAAGAAATCGATACCCAGTTGCGCGGTCCGCAGACGCTCGATGCCCTGTCACCTGTGCTTGCACGCCTCACGAAGAAAGCGCTGAACGCTACCCGCGACATCATGCCCGCCAGCGGCGACGATGGTTACGCCGACCTGATGTTCTGGATCGAGGCCATCACGGAAAGCGTGTCCGAACACGGCCGCGACCAGCTGGACCAGACCGCCGACCCGCAATCGCTGCAGACCCGCCTGACCGCGCTCGCCGAAACCTCGCGTGCGATGGCGCTCGGCATGGACTTCGCGTTCCTGCTCGATCCTGAACGCAAGCTGCTGTCGATAGGCTACTCGCATGCCGATAACAGCCTCGACCCGAGCTGCTACGACCTGCTGGCCTCCGAAGCGCGGCTCGCGAGCTTGTTCGCGATCGCGAAGGGCGATGTAACGACGACTCACTGGTTGCGTCTCGGTCGTGCCGCGACGCCGGTCGGCACCGGTTCCGCGCTGATCTCATGGTCGGGATCCATGTTCGAGTACCTGATGCCGTCGCTGGTAATGCGTGCGCCGGCCGGCAGCCTGCTCGAACAGACGAGCACTCTGATCGTGGAACGACAACGCTCGTATGGACGCACACTCGGCATTCCGTGGGGCATCTCGGAGTCCGCCTACAACGCGCGCGACATGGAATTCACCTACCAGTACTCGAATTTCGGCGTGCCGGGCCTCGGCCTCAAGCGCGGTCTCTCCGAAAACTGGGTGATCGCGCCTTACGCTACCGGCCTCGCGGCGATGGTCGCGCCAGAGGCTGCCTGCGAGAACTACGCGCGGCTCGCCGCGCTGGGTGCGTTGGGACGCTACGGTTTCTACGAGGCACTCGACTTCACCCGCTCCCGCCTGCCCGATGGTGAACACTTCGCTATCGTGCGCAACTTCATGGCGCATCACCAGGGCATGACGATTGTGGCGATCGCCAATACCTTGCTCGACGCGCAGATGCGGGCGCGCTTTCATCGCGAACCGATGATCCAGGCAAGCGAGCTGCTGCTGCAGGAACGCATGCCGCGCGATGTCGCCGTCGCGCACCCGCGCGCCGAGGAAGTCAACACATCGGCGGCCGACGCCGGCAACGCGCCGCTCATCGTGCGCCGTGTCGTCGAACAGACATTCGCCACACGGGCACCGATTACGCATTTGCTGTCCAACGGACGGTACGCGGTGATGCTGACCGCGACCGGCGCAGGCTACAGCCGTTGGCGCGATCTGGCGATCACGCGCTGGCGCGAAGACATCACCCGCGACAACTGGGGCTCGTTTATCTTCCTGCGCGATACGTTACGCGACCACGTCTGGTCTGCTGGAGCGCAGCCGCTCACCGGCGAAAGCGGGTCCGGCGGCGTGGTGTTCGGAGAGGATCACGCGGAATTTACCCACCACGACGGATCGCTCACGACCGTGATGGACGTGCTCGTGTCCGGCGAGGCGGACGGCGAAGTCCGTCGCGTATCGCTCACAAACAGCGGACGCAGTGCACGAGAAATCGAACTGACGTCGTATGCCGAACTCGCGCTGACGACCCAGGCCGCCGACAACGCGCATCCGGTTTTTTCCCGGATGTTCGTAGAGACCGAGCAACTCGCGGAATTCGGCGCGCTAGTGGCGACGCGTCGCCCGCGCTCGCATGACGACCCGCAGATCTGGGCCGCGCATTTTGCGGTCGTCGATGGCGAGATCGTAGCCGAGCCGCAATACGAAACCGACCGCATGCGCTTTCTCGGCCGCGGGCACAGTGTGGGCAACGCCTCATCGATCGTCGACGGCAAGCCGCTGGGTAATACCACCGGCACCGTGCTCGACCCGGTGTTCGCGCTGCGCTATCGCGTGCTGGTTCCGCCGGGCAAGGTAGCACGCGTAACCTACTGGACCGTGGTGGCCGAGTCGCGCGCGCAATTGCTCGATTTGATCGACAAGCACCATGACCGCAACGCGTTCGACCGCGCGAAGACACTCGCATGGACCCAGGCTCAGGTGCAGCTGCGCTACCTCGACGTCGAAGCCGAAGAAGCCGCGGACTTCCAGCGGCTCGCCGCGCCTATCCTGTACGCCGACCCGCGCTTCAGGGCGCCGTCCGACGCGATCGTGCGCGGGGCCGACGTGCAGTCGGGCCTGTGGCCGCACGCGATATCGGGCGACCTGCCGATCGTGCTGCTGCGCATCGGCGACGTCGAAGATATCGCCCAGGTCCGGCAGTTATTGAAGGCACACGAGTACTGGCGAATGAAGCGGCTCGCCGTCGATCTCGTGATCGTCAACGAACGGGCTTCGTCGTATATCCAGGAGTTGCAGACCGCGATCGAGACAGCTGTGCGCAGCGGCCAGACGCGCCCCCGCTTCGGCGAAGAGCTGGCGCAAGGAACGGTCTACACGCTGCGCGCCGATCTGATGAGCGTAGATACGCGTGAGCTGCTTCAATCGATCGCGCGAGTCGCGCTGATCGCCCGGCGCGGGTCCATCGCGACGCAGCTCGCTCGCATGCCTCAGGCCCTGTACGAAGCGCCGGAGCTGCGTCGGCAAAGCCGGCCGATGTTGTCGCCGTGGCCCGCCCCGCTCGATGCGCGCGCCGCACCTTTGCCGATGACTGCCGGACTCGAATTCTTCAACGGCCTTGGCGGTTTCGACAAGAACGGC
>CAYRLJ010000020.1:0-53382 GCA_964425025.1 uncultured Burkholderia sp.
CGCAGAACTGCGTGCATTGCAAGACGTGCGATATCAAGGACCCGACGCAGAACATCGTCTGGGTCACGCCCGAAGGCGGCGGCGGGCCGAACTACGCAAACATGTGACGAAGAAGGGGCCTCGCGGCCCCTTTGATTGTGGCCCGCCGATCAGGGCGCGCTGGCTGCGATTTTCGGCGTTGCTACGCTCACATCGCCACACTGCGCCCGATGGCGCAACGCGTGATCGATCAACACGAGCGAGAGCATCGCCTCGGCGATCGGCGTCGCACGAATGCCGACGCACGGGTCGTGCCGTCCGAAGGTTTCGACCACCGCCGGCCGACCGTCTTTGTCGATGGACCGACGCGGCGTGCGAATGCTCGAGGTCGGCTTGATCGCAATCGAGACGGTGATCTCTTGTCCCGTCGAAATGCCGCCGAGGACACCGCCCGCATGATTGCCGACGAAACCCTCGGGCGTCAGTTCGTCACCGTGAACGGAACCCCGCTGCGCGACGCTCGCGAATCCCGCGCCAATCTCGACGCCCTTGACCGCGTTGATGCCCATCATCGCGTGCGCGATATCGGCATCGAGTCGATCGAACAGCGGCTCTCCCCAGCCGACGGGTACGCCCGTCGCGACCGCGTTGATGCGCGCGCCAATGGAATCGCCATCCTTGCGCAAGGCGTCCATGTACGCCTCGAGCCGCGGCACGATTTCCGCATTGGGCGCGAAAAACGGATTTTGATGAACGTGCGACCAATCGACGAAAGGAATGTCGATTTCGCCAAGCGCGCTCATGTAGCCGCGCACCTCGACGCCAAACTTCTCGCGCAGCCATTTCTTCGCAACCGCGCCTGCGGCGACCGTCGGCGCCGTCAGCCGTGCCGATGAACGCCCGCCGCCGCGGTAATCACGCACGCCGTACTTTTGCCAGTAGGTGTAATCGGCATGCCCGGGGCGGAACGTCTCGACGATGTTGCCGTAATCCTTGCTGCGCTGATCGGTATTGCGAATCAACAGCGCGATCGGCGCGCCAGTGGTGACACCCTCGAACACCCCCGAGAGAATCTCGACCTTGTCCTCTTCCTGGCGTTGCGTCACGTGACGCGACGTGCCGGGCTTGCGTCGATCCAGTTCGCCTTGGATATCCGCTTCGGAAATCGCCATCCCCGGGGGGCAGCCGTCGATCACGCAGCCGATGGCCGGTCCGTGCGACTCGCCGAACGTCGTGACGGTGAAGAGCGTGCCGAGAGTGTTGCCGGACATGAACGTAGCCTCAGAGGAATAATGAGCAAAGCGATATTATGCCCTGCCCTGCGTCCGGCCAGCTCCGAGCGGTTGCCGCGCGTCGCGGCGCAAGAGGCGTTGCGCGAGGTGACGTGAGCGTGACGCGAGAAGCGCCAGGAACGCTCGGCGGTCAGCGTCGCGCGCCCCGCAATTGCTCGACGATCGACTGCAGCACTTCGGGCGTCGCCGCGCTCGGTTCCAGCGGCTCTGCCACGGCGAGCGTCAGCCGGCTCATGACGCCCTTGTTCAGCGGGCGAGGCAGGCGGGCATCGGTATGACGCGAAAACACGCTGCCCCACAGGCCGCGCAGCGCCATCGGGATGACAGGCACGGGGGTGCGCGCGACGACCTGCGTCACGCCGTGACGGAACGTGTTCATCTCGCCGTCGCGCGTGATCTTCCCCTCGGGGAAGATGCAAACGAGTTCCCCTTCGGCCAATGCCTCGGCGCAAGCGTCGTAGGCCCGTTCGAGCATCACGGGATCCTCGTGCGCGGGGGCGATCGGGATGGCCTTCGCATGTCGGAACAACCAGCCCGCAAACGGCGCGCGGAAGATTCGGTAATCCATCACGAACCGAATCGGCCGCGGGCTCTCAGCCATGATGACGACCGCATCGACATAACTCACATGATTGCAGACGAGCACGGCCGCGCCCTGTTCGGGGATGCGTTCGGCGTGGACGAGCCGGATGCGATAGAACGTGTGCACGAGCAGCCACGCGACGAAGCGCAGCAAAAACTCGGGCACCAGCGAATAAATGTAAGCGGCGACCACGACATTGAGCAGCGCGGTGATCGCGAAAATCCCGGGAATGCTGACGCCGAGCGAAGTCAATCCGATCGCCATCAATGCCGAGACGATCATGAAGAACGCGTTCAGGATGTTGTTCGCCGCGATGATCCGCGCGCGGTGCGTGCTTGGGCAACGGCTTTGAATCCATGCATACAGCGGCACGCTGTACAAACCGCCGAACAGGGCGAGCAGAAAAAGATCGGCCAAAATCCGCCAATGACGCGCGTGCCCCAGAAACTGCGCGACGCCGACGAGCTGCCCCGCCGGCGCAACGCCTTGGCTCGCCCAGTACAGATCGAGCGCGAACACGCTGATGCCGATCGAGCCAAGCGGCACGAGCCCGATTTCCACGCGCCGCTTCGAAAGCCGCTCGCACAGCAGAGAACCCGTCCCGATCCCGAGCGAGAACGTAGCGAGCAGGACCGTGACGACATCGGGATTGGCCGACAGGACGTCCTTCGCGTAGCTGAAGAACGACGTAAGGAACGTCGCGCCGACGAACCAGAGCCAGGAAATCCCCAGCAAGCTCAAAAAGACCGTGCGGTTCGCTCGCGCCAGCGCGAGGTTGCGCCAAGTCTCGGTGATGGGGTTCCAGTTGATCCGCAAGTCGGGCTGCGATGCGGGCGAGACGGGCACCCGGCTCGACATCGCCCGCCCGGCCAGCGCCACGGCGAGGCAAACACCGGCCAGCAGCCATGCGCCATGCGCCGGGGAAGCCGCGGCCGCCCCGCCGATGATCGTGCCGATGAGAATCGCCACGAACGTGCCCATTTCCACGAGACCATTGCCACCGACGAGTTCGCGATCCTCCAGATGCTGCGGCAGATACGCGTACTTGACGGGCCCGAACAGCGTCGAATGAACGCCCATCAGGAGCGTGCATAGATAAAGCAGTGGCGCGTGGTGCGTGACGAAGCCCGCCCCGCCGATCAGCATGACGACGATTTCGAACGTCTTGACGAAGCGTGTGAGCGTCGCTTTGTCGTACTTGTCCGCAATCTGCCCGGAGGTGGCCGACAGCAGCACGAACGGCAAAATGAAAATCGCCGAGATCAGGAAGGCGGCCGTCTTCGCGTCGACGCCCGAAAAGCGGGCGGTTTGGTAAGTGACGAGCGAACTGAAACCGACCTTGAAGACGTTATCGTTCAGCGCGCCGAGAAATTGCGTCCAAAAGAACGGGGCGAAGCGCCGCTCGCGGAACAGCGCGAATTGAGAGGGATTTTCGCGCTGAGCACGACGCGGCAACGAAGCAGCCGGCAACGGTTGATCGCTCATGCGCTCAGCGGGTTTCCCTCGGCTGCTCATCCTCCGGCCAATCACGGATGTACGCCTTGAGCATGCGGTTCTCGAAGCCTTGCTCTTCGACGACCGCCCGAGCCACGTCATAAAACGAGATGACGCCCATCAACGTGCGGTTTTCTATCACGGGCAGATAGCGGACATGATGCTCGAGCATCATGCGGCGCACCTCGTTGACGTCCGTCTCGGGCGTACAGGTGATCGGATGATCGTCCATGACCTTACGGATCGTGGCGGTGCCCACGCTGCCGTCGTTTTTCGTCAGCGTGAGGATGATCTCGCGGAACGTCAGCATGCCGACGAGATCGCCGAACTCCATGACGACGAGCGAGCCGATGTCGTGCTCGGCCATCGTATTCACCGCATCGTGAAGCGAGGTATCGGGCGTGACCGTAAACAACGTGTTGCCCTTGACCTTCAGGATGTCGCTGACTCTCATGTTTCGTCTCCCGGCGATGCTTGAGTTGATCGGTCGATCCTAGCGGAAAGGCCTGCAAAAGGAAAGCGAAGCGCCCGTGAACCGGACCGGATACGCACAGTGTGGCGGCGATTCGGCCGGACGCGGCCAATGTTACGATGGCCGCCACCGCAACCCTTGCCGGTGCTGCCCGGCCGTTCGTCATGTCCGCCAACCGCTTCGATACGCTCGCGCTGCATGCCGGCGCGGCCCCCGATCCCGCGACGGGCGCGCGCGCCACGCCCATCTACCAAAGCACGGCGTTCGTCTTTCGCGACGCGGATCACGCTGCCGCGCTATTCAATATGGAGCGCGCGGGGCACGTCTATTCCCGACTCTCGAACCCGACCGTCGCCGTGTTCGAAGAGCGCGTCGCGGCGCTCGAGAACGGCGTCGGCGCGATCGGCACCGCAAGCGGCCAGGCCGCGCTGCATCTGGCCATCGTCACGCTGATGGGCGCCGGATCGCATATCGTCGCCTCCAGCGCGCTGTACGGCGGCTCTCATAACCTGCTGCATTACACGCTGCGCCGCTTCGGCATCGAAACGACGTTCGTCAAGCCAGGCGATCTCGACGGCTGGCGCGCGGCCGTGCGTCCCAACACGTGCCTTTTCCTAGGCGAAACGCTCGGCAATCCGAATTTGGACGTGCTCGATATCGAAGCGATCGCCGAAATCGCGCACGCCCAAGCAATCCCGCTGCTCGTCGATTCGACGTTCACGACACCGTTTCTCCTCAAACCGTTCGAGCACGGCGCCGATTTCGTCCATCACTCCGCGACGAAATTCCTTGGCGGCCACGGCACGACGATCGGCGGCGTGCTCGTCGACGGCGGCACGTTCGATTTCACCGCATCGGGCCGATTTCCCGAGTTCACTGAGCCCTACGGCGGATTTCACGGCATGGTATTCGCCGAGGAAAGCACCGTCGCCCCGTTCTTGCTGCGCGCCCGCCGCGAGGGCCTGCGCGATTTCGGCGCCTGCCTGCATCCGCAGGCCGCCTGGCAACTGCTGCAGGGAATCGAGACTTTGCCGCTGCGAATGGAGCGGCATGTCGCGAACACGCGCAAGGTCGTCGAATTCCTCGCAGCCCAACCGGCCGTCGAATCGGTGGCTTACCCCGAGCTCGAATCGCATCCAGACTATGCGCTCGCCAAGCGTCTACTGCCGCGCGGGGCGGGCGCGGTGGTCAGCTTCAACTTGCGAGGCGATCGCGCGGCCGGCCGCCGCTTTATCGAAGCGCTGACGCTGTTCTCTCACCTCGCCAACGTGGGCGACGTACGCTCGCTCGTCATTCACCCGGCGTCGACGACGCACTTTCGGATGGACGCCGCCGCGCTCGCCGCGGCAGGCATCACCGAAGGCACGATCCGGCTGTCGATCGGCCTGGAAGACCCAGACGACTTGATCGATGACCTCAAGCGCGCCCTTAAGGCCGCGAGCAAGCGTGCCGGGAAGCCGGGCACGGGCGCATCCTCGCAAAAGGAGCCCGCATGAAGCTGACCGTCCAAGGCAAGACCGCCTATGCCTACACCGGCGGCAAGCACTTCGACCCGGCGCTGCCGACGGCTGTCTTCGTGCACGGCGCACAGCACGACCACAGTGTCTGGGGCCTGCAAAGCCGCTACTTCGCGCATCACGGCTTGAACGTGCTCGCCGTCGATTTGCCAGGCCACTGCCGCAGCGAAGGCCCGGCCAAAACAACGGTCGAGGCACTGGCCGACTGGCTCGCCGATGCGCTCGATGCCGCGGGCGCGCCCCGCGCGCTAGTCATCGGGCACAGCATGGGATCGCTCGTGGCGCTCGATTTCGCGGCCCGGCACCCCGCACGCGCACTCGGCGCCGCGTTGGTGGCAACAGCCGTACCCATGGCTGTCTCCGACGCATTGCTCGATGCCGCGCTCAACCGCGAACCCGAGGCGATCGAACTCGTCAACCGCTGGTCGCACTCCACGATCGCCGCGAAACCGTCGTGCCCAGCCCCTGGCTTCTGGCTGCACGGCGTCAACCAGCGTCTGATGGAACGCGTTTCCGCCTGCGGCGAACCGAATCTGTTCCATACCGATTTCGCCGCCTGCAACAGCTATGCGCACGGCCTCGAGCGCGCCACGCAGGTGCGCTGCCCCGTGCGGCTTGTGCTCGGCGCGAAGGACATGATGACACCGGCGCGCGCCACGCGTGCCCTCGTCGACGCACTCAAAGCAGCAGGCGCACCCGTGGATGTCGTCACGCTCGACGCCGGCCATGCCTTGATGAGCGAGCAGCCCGACGCCACGCTCGACGCGCTTTACACGTTCGCGCGCTCGGCCACCGCGACGCAACGGGCTTGACGATACGCGGGCGAAGCCGGCTTTGCCATTAGACCGAACGGCCGAGTTGCGCCTTCGCGGCGATCGCCGGACAATGGTTTTCATTAACCGGCGCGCTTTGGCAAGACAGTGACCGCGATATGGCGGACGGATTGCTGCGGCGCAATACACCGCAGCGGGCGCGCCTCAACCGAGCAAACGGAGGAAGCAATGACTCACGGTGCTCATGCAGAGCGCTTCGGGAGCTTCGCCGAGTTTTACCCGTTTTATCTGGGCGAGCATCGAAATACCGTCTGCCGCCGCCTGCACTTCGTCGGCTCGCTGGGCGTGATTGGCTGCGTGGCCATGGCCGTCGCGACGGGCGGCTGGCTGTGGCTACCGGCGGCCGTCGTCTGTGGCTACGGCTTCGCCTGGGTGGGCCACGTTTTCTTCGAAAAAAATCGCCCCGCCACGTTTCGTCATCCGCTCTATAGCTTGATGGGCGACTGGGCCATGTTCAAGGACATCTGCATAGGCAAAATCGCGCTCTAGCCGCGCGCTCTTCAGCCGGGTAGCGCTGCGCCACGCGGGCATCTATGCGGGCAGATGCGGCCAAGACGCGCGCGCCGCCTGGCCAGCGCTGTCCGACGCGCCACGTGCGCTGCGCGCCGCCACTAGCGTGGCGATCGTCAAATCGAGCTTTGGGTTGTGCAATGCGTCAAGCAGCATAGCCGTATCGACGCGCGTGGACCCGAGCCTCAACTGATATTCGAGTTCGGGCCGGTCGATGACGAACATATCGAACAGCCGCCCGACCGTGATCTGTGCGGGGTTCGCGATCAAAACGAAACGCCGCTCGGTGTCGTCGGCCAAGCGCATGACCCACTCGTGCCGGGCCAGTTCGACGAGGAGCCGCGTAATCGTGTCGATATCGCAGCGGACCATGCGCGCCAGTTCCATCGGGGTGAGGCCCGGGCGCCCCGCCTCGCGGGCTTCATCCAGACGCACGAGCATCTCGAGCGCGTCGAGCAGATCGCTGCCCGCGTAGCGCCGCCGGTGAAACTCCCCGGCGCGAATCGCGGGCAGCGCCGAAACGAACGTGGCGCCCGCAAGCGTGATGAACCAGCACAGATACACCCACACCAAGAACATCGGCACGAGGGCGAAGGCGCCATATACCGCCGTATAGGTGGGCATCCGGCGCACGTACAGGCCGAAGCCGCGTTTGGCGAATTCGAAGGCGATCGCGGCCAGCAACCCGCCCGCTACGGCATCGCGCCATCGCACCGGGCAATTGGGCAGATAGACGTAAAGCAGCGCGAATGCGAGCGCAGTCAACGGCAATGCGGTGCCCGTCAGCGCCCATTCGACCACGGGTGGCACATGGCTGCCCGCCAGCATGCTAGAGCGCGCGAAAAGATACGACGAAATCGATAAGCTCACCCCGATGAGCAGCGGCCCCAACGTGACGATCGCCCAATAAACGAGGACGCGCTGCGCGAATGGGCGCGGTTTCACCACGCGCCAAATCACGTTGAACGCCGATTCGACCGTCATCATCGTCATGACCGACGTCACGAACAGCACGATCATGCCCGCCGTCGTCAGTCCCTTCGCCTTCGACGCGAACTCGTTCAAATAATTGAAGATCTGGTCGTTGATCTGATCGGGCATCAGGTGCTGTGCGAGAAACACCTGCAGCGACGCCTGGAACTGCGCAAAGATCGGGAAGGCCGTGAACAGCGCGAACGCAACCGTCGCGAGCGGGACGATCGCGAGCATCGTCGTAAACGTCAAGCTGCCTGCCACTTGAGCAATGCGGTCTTCGCGGCTGCGTTTCGCGGCGAAACGCGCCAGACGTTTAAGTGTGTTCAGTTCGGAACTGAGCGTCCGCAAAAATCGTTCTCCTATTCGTTCGACGGCCGCGCAGCGTGCGCGCGGCGCGGGCGGCAGCGGCGCGCGGCGGCCTGCCCCTATAATAAGCCGCTTACGACCGAGGCTTATGAAAGACATTCTCGTACTCTATTACAGCCGGCACGGCGCGACGCGTGATTTGGCCTTATCCATCGCTCAAGGTGTGGACAGCGTCCCCGGCATGCAAGCGCGCGTGCGCACGGTGCCGGCCGTCTCGGCCGTGAGCGAAGCCACGGAACCGGCGATCCCGCTCGACGGCCCTCCCTACGCCGAACTGCGCGATCTCGAACAATGCGCGGGCTTGGCGCTCGGCTCGCCCACGCGCTTCGGCAATATGGCCGCATCGCTGAAATACTTTCTCGACGGTACGACGCCGCAATGGATGAGCGGGGCACTGGCCGGCAAACCGGCCTGCGTGTTCACCTCGACGAGCAGCATGCACGGCGGCCAAGAATCGACGCTGCTTTCGATGATGCTGCCGCTCCTGCATCACGGCATGCTGATGGTCGGCATCCCCTACACGGAGAGCACGCTGGCGACCACGCAATCGGGCGGCACACCCTACGGGGCGTCACACGTATCCGGGGCCGGCGCGAGAGAATCGGCGCTGTCGGCCGACGAAAAAGCGCTCGCCGTCGCGCTCGGCGCCCGCCTCGCGCGCACTGCATCGCTGCTGGCCGGCCGCCCGTGACCTCCACCGGCCAGAGCGAACCTTCGACACCGGCCCCGCCGCCTGTTGCGGCGCGCTCGATCTGGGCCATCGGCGCGACCGTGGCACTCGTAGCCTTGATCGTGCTCGCGCTAGCGTGGGAGTGCTGGCTCGCGCCGCTGCGCCCGGGTGGATCGGCGTTCGTGCTTAAGGCGCTGCCGCTCGCATGCGCCCTGCCCGGCGTGTGGCGGCGCAAACTGTACACGTTGCAATGGGCGTCGATGCTCGTTCTGCTCTACATGGCCGAGGGCATCGTGCGCGGCATGACAGACGCCGCGGTGTCGGCGCGCCTTGGCTGGATCGAGGCGACGCTCGCCACGGCCTTCATCATCTGTGCGCTCGCCTATCTCGCCCCCTTCAAGCGCGCATCGCGCGCGGCTCGACGCAGTGCCGATGCCGATGCCGACGCCGCCCGCTAGTGCGGGTGCTAGTGCCACTGTTAGTGCCCTGAGTTCAGCCACCATGACCGACATCCCTTGCTCCACCCGCGACGCGTTCGTCACCGCCTGCCGCGACGCCATCGGAGCCGCGCACGTGCTCACCGATCCGCACGACACCGCGCCGTTTGTCACGGATTGGCGCCGCCGCTACACGGGAGCGGCATGCGCCGTGCTGCGACCCGGCACGACGCAGGAAGTCGCCGCCATCGTCGAACTCGCCAACGCGCATCGCATCGCGGTTGTACCGCAAGGCGGCAATACAGGGCTCGCGGGCGGCGCCACGCCCGATGCCACGGGCGACCAAGCTGTCGTGAGTCTCGCGCGCATGAACCGCATGCGAGCGCTCGATACGCACAACAACACGATCACCGTCGAAGCGGGCATGGTGCTGGCGCAGGTGCAAAACCATGCGCAAGCCGCGCAGCGTCTGTTCCCGCTCAGTCTCGCCGCCGAAGGCAGTTGCACCATAGGCGGCAATCTCGCGACGAACGCGGGCGGCACCGGTGTGCTTCGCTACGGAAACACGCGCGAGCTGTGCCTGGGCCTGGAAGTGGTAACGCCGCAAGGCGAGATTTGGGACGGGCTGCGCGCGCTTCGCAAGGACAACACCGGCTACGATTTGCGCGATCTGTATATCGGCGCGGAAGGCACGCTGGGCATCATCACGGCCGCCGTGATGAAGCTTTACCCGCTTCCCGCCGCGAGCGTCACGGCACTCGCCGCGTTGGCCTCGCCGCATGCCGCGCTCGACTTTCTCGCGCTCGCGCATCGCTGCGCGGGCCCGCTGCTGACGGGCTTCGAGTTGATGTCCGATTTCTGCTTGCGTCTCGTCGGCAAACATTTCCCGCCGTTGCGCTATCCGTTCGGCGAACGGCACGCGCAGATCGTGCTGCTCGAACTGTCCGACAACGAGAGCGAAGCACATGCACGCGCCCTGTTCGAGCAAATGATGGAGCAAGCGCTCGAATCGGGCCTTGTCGAGGATGCCGTTGTGGCCGAAAACCTCGCGCAATCGCGGGCGTTTTGGGATCTGCGCGAGCATATTCCGCTCGCACAGGCCGAGGAAGGCTTGAACGTCAAGCACGATATCGCCGTACCGATCTCGCGCATCGGGACGTTCATCGACGAGACCGATGCAGCCATCGCGGCAGCCGTCCCGGGCGCACGCATGGTCACGTTCGGCCACCTCGGCGACGGCAATCTCCATTACAACGTCCAGGCACCGGAAGGGATCGATGCGCCGGCGTTTCTCGCGCAGCATCAAGCGTCGCTGAACCGCATCGTCTATGACAGCGTGCATCGTCATGGCGGCACGTTCAGCGCCGAGCACGGTGTCGGTCAACTGAAGGTCGATGAAGCGACGCATTACAAATCGCCCGTCGAAATGGGGCTCATGCGCACACTCAAAGCGGCATTCGACCCGCTCGGGCTGATGAATCCCGGCAAAGTGCTACGCTAAGCATCGTCGCCGGGCGCGCGGCCGCGCAAAGCGCTGGGGCGTGCCGGCGTAAGCCCACCCGAGCAAAGAGGCTTTTCGTGAAAATTCGCGTGTTGTCCGATCTGCACCTCGAGTGCGACGAACCCGAAGCCATTGCGCATGCCGACGCCGATCTCGTCATCCTCGCCGGCGACATCCACAATCATGCCGAAGGCATTCGCTGGGCCGCGGAAACGTTCGACGAATCCGTACCTGTCGTCTATGTGCCGGGCAACCACGAGTACTACGACGGCGAGTTCGGTGCGCTCGAAGTCGCGATGCGCGATGCCGCGGCCAGCGTCGACAACGTTCATTACCTCAACAACACCGCGCTGGTCGATCCCGATGGGCGCTGGCGCGTGCTCGGCACGACGCTGTGGACCAACTTCGAGCTCTTTGGCACGAGCGAGGAAGACGTGGCCGCAGCGACCGCCGCCGCGGAAAAAGTCATGCTCGATTTTCGCGGGCCGATCCAGGTGACGTGGCCTTCGAGCGCCACGGCCACGGCGAGCGCCGGCGACGGCGCGCGCCTGTTCACGGTGGCCGACACGCTCGCGCTGCATGCCCATGCTCGCGCGTGGCTCGAGCAAGAGCTTGCAAAGCCATTCGCGGGCAAGACCATCGTCGTCACGCATCATGCGCCGCACCGTGAAAGCTTGGCCGATTGCTTCGCGACCGATCTCGCCTCGGCGGGCTTCATCAGTCACCTTCCCGATCTCGTCGGGCCGCCAGTCGCGCTTTGGGTTCACGGACATACGCATACTGCGTTCGATTACGTGACGAACGGCACGCGCGTCGTCTGCAACCCGCGCGGGTATGTAAGGCGTCGCAGCGGCCGTCTTGAGAACGAGCAGTTTGCTTGGGATAAGATCGTCGAAGTGTGACGCGCGGTTTCATGGGCGTCGTCTCGCAGCGTGCCGTCGACTTCGCCGAACAGAACGTTGCCTCACGCCTTCTCATATCACCGATGTACAACTTCTCCGCTGCTGAGGTCGGGCAACGCATCAGTTGCACGGAGCGGCTCGTTACAGCTTGCGGGTTGGGCTATGTGTAGGGGTCAAACGAGCGCGCAAAGAAAAAGGACCTACGGCATATCACCGTAAGCCCTTGATTTCGTTGGTCGGAGCGATAGGATTCGAACCTACGACCCTCTGATCCCAAATCAGATGCGCTACCAGGCTGCGCTACGCTCCGCCAAGCCGTGAATTCTAGCCGCGTTGTCGATGCTAGGTCAATCGCAAAGATGCGACCGTCGGGCATGCACTAAGATTTGGGGTAGAAGCCGTCGCCGCTTTCGCCCGTTTATACCGATCACCGGCGTCGCACTGGCGCAAAAAAGCAGCGGCGAACCCAACGCCCAGGAGGCAACGATATGGATTTGATTCTCTGGCGCCACGCCGAAGCGGAAGACACGGCACGCAGCGATGCCGCACGTCAACTGACCACACGCGGACGCAAGCAAGCGCAGACCGTAGCGAAATGGCTCCGTCAACGGCTTCCGCCCGACGCCGTGATTCTGGCAAGCCCGGCCGCGCGGACGGTCCAAACCGTCGAATCGCTGACGGATCAGTACCGCACCGTCGACAGCATCGCTCCAGGGGCAGCGCCCGAGGCGGTGCTGGCCGCCGTGCAATGGCCCGATGGCATCGCCCCGACGGTCGTCGTCGTCGGCCATCAGCCGACGCTCGGTCTCGTGGTCTCTCGGCTCGTCGCGGGCGAAGCGGTCGAATGGTCGATCAAGAAAAGCGGCCTTTGGTGGCTCGCGAGCCGCGAGCGTGGCGACGCCGTGCGCGGCGGTCCGAGCCAAGTCATCGTGCGAGCCGTCATCACGCCCGACTTGGCTTAAAACGATGAAAGTGGCGTGTCTGCCGCGCGACATGTCATCGCATCGACACGTGTTTGCCATGCAAACGTCACGACCCGTTACTACATTGGCGGGAATCAGCATTCCTTTCATTAGTCCTTAGGAACCAGGAACCCTCCAATGCGAGATTTGCCGACGCCCACCCTGCCCCTCGCTTCGATTCCGCTCGATTCGCGCCGCCGCTTACCGCGCGAAAAAGAAACCGTCACGCAAGAGCATCGTCTGCAAGTGGCCTGGGCGCGCAGCGACGAGGAACTTCGCCAGGCTCAGCGCCTGCGCTACCGCGTGTTTGCCGACGAAATGGGCGCTAGCGTCTCAGGCCCTGCCGGCCTCGATGTCGATGCGTTCGACGCCTATTGCGATCACCTGCTCGTGCGCGATCTGGATACACTGAAAGTGGTCGGCACCTACCGCGTGCTGCCGCCGCATCAGGCCGCCCGCATCGGCCGCTTGTACGCCGAAGGCGAATTCGACCTGTCGCGCCTTGCGCATCTGCGCTCGAAGATGGTCGAAGTAGGCCGCTCGTGCGTCCATGCCGATTACCGCAGCGGGTCAGTGATCATGTCGCTGTGGGGCGGTCTGGGCACTTACATGCTGCAAAACGGCTATGAGACGATGCTCGGCTGCGCGAGCGTGCCGATGGCCGATGGCGGCCATTTCGCGGCGAACCTCTACGAATCGCTGCGTGAAAACTCGCTGACGAGCCCCGAGTACCACGCGTTTCCGCATACGCCGTTGCCCGTCGAGGAACTGCGGACGGGTGCGTGCGTCGCCCCGCCGCCGCTCGTTAAAGGCTACTTGCGCCTCGGCGCCAAGATCTGCGGCGCGCCGGCCTGGGATCCCGACTTCAACTGCGCCGATTTCCTCACGCTGTTTCGTCTCGCGGACATCAACGCCCGTTACGCCCGTCATTTCCTCGGCTAACACCGACGCTGACACCGACGCGGGCGCGAGAAACCGATGCGCCCGCGATCGCGGGCGCTCGAGCCGCGCCTACTCGTCGGTGTACACGACGCGGTAGCGCATGCCAATCTTCTCCCATTCCGCCGCTTCCTGAATCAAACTGTAATCGGTCAGCGGATTGCCGGCGACCCACTCGTTCGGCAAGCGCACCTCGTAGCCGCCGCCCGACTTCGTCACGCCGATGCCAGGCAGCCCCACATCGGTGCGTCGGCGGCAAAGCAGCGCGGCGAGCCGCAAGCAAAACAGCAACGGCCATTCGACGTCGCGCGATTGCGCGAGTTTGCCGAGCTTGCCCGCATGGCCAAGTACAAGCGCCGCTAGCCGGGCTTGATCCGTGCGCGAAAAGCCGGGCATGTCGGCGTTGCTCGCGATATAGGCCGAGTGCTTGTGATAGGCACTATGCGAAATCGATAAACCAATTTCATGCAACGCGGCCGCCCAACCTAGGAACATGCGCCCTTCTTGCAAGCGTTCGGCATTGGGCTCGCCTAGCTGATCGAAGAACGCGATCGCCAAGTCGCCGATGCGGTCGGCCTGCGCGCGGTCGACCCCGTAACGACGCATGAATCCTTCAACCGTGACGGCGCGCATATCTTCATGCTGCGTGCGGCCCAGCAAGTCGTACAACACCCCCAAGCGCAACGCGCCGTCGGTCGTGTCGACGTAATCGATGCCGAGTTCTTCGAACACGGCCAGCATGATCGACAGGCCTCCGGCGAGCACAGGCACGCGATCGGGCTTGAGCGCGACGAGCTTGAGGCGATTGACGTTCTCGGCCTTGATCAGCGCACGCTTGAGCCGCTCGAGGCCACCGCGCGAGATGCCGTGCGTGACGCCCGGGTCGTTGAAGTTGTTAGCTTCGACGAGTTCGGCCAGCGCCCGGGCCGTGCCCGATGAGCCAATCGCCTGATCCCACCCGGCCTGCTTGTACTCGCGCGAAATGATCTCGATTTCGCGTTTAGCGGCCAGTTCGGCTTGGCGCATCGTGTAATCGTCGACGTTGCCGGCCGGGAAGAATGCTCGGCTATGGCTCACGCAGCCGATGTACAGGCTCTCCATGACGAGCGGCATGTAGTGTTGGCCGATGATGAACTCGGTCGAGCCCCCGCCGATGTCGACGACGAGCCGCTTGCCCGAGATCGCGGGCACCGAATGCGCCGCGCCCGCATAAATCAGCCGCGCTTCTTCGCGCCCCGCGATGACTTCGATCGGAAACCCGAGCGCGCTTTGTGCTTCGCCGAGAAACTCGCCCGCGTTCTTGGCCACGCGTAGCGTGTTCGTCGCGACGGCACGCACACGATCGGGATGAAAATCGCGCAGCCGCTCCCCGAAGCGCTTGAGCGCATCCCAGGCTCGCACCTGCGAAGCGCGATCGAGCATCTTGTCGGCCGACAGGCCCGCGGCGAGTCGCACGGACTCGCGCAGCGCATCGACCTGATAGATCTGCGAGCCGGCAGGCGTCTCTTCGACGCGGCCCACGATCAGCCGGAAGCTGTTCGAGCCGAGGTCAACGGACGCAAGAAGGTGCGGGGTATTGGGCATTAGGAAGGAAGGCTCCCGTTCACGCGCACGATCGGCCGGGGCGGCTCGCCCGGCGCGCGCGTCACTGTCACTGTTCAAAGACGACATTCTAAGCGCATAGTATTTCGCACCGTGCACGAATGTGAGCGCGAAGCGGGTGACATATCGCCAATAGCGTGCGCGCCGCCTAGGCGCATTGCACGTTTGCGCGCGAGGCCCCTTGGGCAACGCACCGCCAATGTCCCGTAGAATAAGGAAGGTATGAACTTTCATTGAAATGACATTGAACTATGAGAATGTCCGAGCGCCCGTTTGTTCCATCATCCGACCCTTCTCATCTTTTGCTTCCGATGTCGTTGCGCTATCCGCTCCTGAACCGAGAATTGGGCATCCTAGGCTTTAACGAGCGCGTCCTGGCGCAAGCGGCCGATCCGTCGGTCCCGCTGCTCGAGCGGCTACGCTTCATCTGCATCACGAGCAGCAATCTCGATGAGTTCTTCGAGATCCGCATGGCGGGGCTGCAAGAACAAATGCGCGAAAATCCGGGCACGCTGGCACCGGACGGCATGTCGCTGCAGCACGTGTACGACCTCGTCGTCGAGCGCGCGCATAAGCTCGTGGATCGGCAATACACCATGCTGCACGAAACGGTATTGCCCGCACTCGAGCAAGAGGGCATTTACTTTCACAGTTCGGAGACCTGGACCGAGGAACAGACCGAGTGGGCACGCCGGTATTTCGTCGATGAACTCCTGCCCGTGCTGACACCGATCGGCCTCGATCCCGCGCACCCGTTTCCGCGTGTGCTCAATAAGAGCTTGAACTTCGTCGTCGAACTCGAGGGCAAGGATGCGTTCGGTCGCCAAGCGGTGATGGGGATCGTCCAGGCGCCGCGCGCACTGCCGCGGCTCGTGCGCATGCCGCAGGAGCTATCGGGTTTCGCCTACGGTTTCGTGTTGCTGAGCTCGTTCATGCAGCGCTTCGTTCAAGAGCTGTTCCCCAACCTCGTCATCCGCAGTTGCAATCAATTCCGGATCACGCGCAACAGCGATCTATTCGTCGACGAAGACGAAATCACGAACCTGCGCGTGGCCCTGCAAGGCGAGCTGCCCGCCCGCCATCTGGGCAACGCCGTGCGCCTGGAGGTGTCGGCCGACACGCCCGCGCATCTCGTGCGCCGCCTGCTCGATGAAAGCGGCCTCAACGAAAAGGACAGTTATCGCGTCGCCGGCTCCGTCAATCTCGTGCGGCTCATGCCGCTGCCCGAACTCGTCGATCGGCCGGAATTGAAGTTCGTGCCGCACGTGCCCGCGACACCGCCGGTGCTCGCGAATGCGTCGAATCTGTTCGATACGCTCGATCAAGGCGACGTCTTGCTCCATCACCCGTACGAGAGCTTCCAGCCCGTGCTCGAGTTACTGCTGGAGGCCGCGCAAGATCCGAATGTCGTCGCGATCAAGCAAACCATCTATCGCACCGGCACCGACTCGCCGCTGATGGACGCGCTCATGCAAGCCGCGCGCAACGGCAAGGAAGTTACCGTGGTCGTCGAATTGCTCGCGCGCTTTGACGAAGAAACCAACATCAACTGGGCATCGCAGCTGGAAGCCGTGGGCGCGCACGTCGTCTATGGTGTCGTCGGCCATAAATGCCATGCGAAGATGATGTTGATCGTGCGCCGCACGACGAACAACGGCAAATCGATGCTCAAGCGCTATGCGCACCTGGGCACCGGCAACTATCACCCGCGCACGGCGCGCTTGTACTCCGACTTCGGCTTGATGACCGCCGATCAGCGCATCTGCGAAGACGTCCATCACGTATTCCAGCAGCTCACGGGCATAGGCGGCGAACTGAAGCTGCATGACTTCTGGCAGTCGCCATTTACGTTGCATCCGAAACTCGTCGAAGCGATCCGCGCCGAAGCCGACAACGCGCGCGCAGGCAAGCGAGCACGCATCGTCGCGAAGATGAACGCACTGCTCGAGCCCACCGTCATCGCCGAGCTGTACGAAGCCTCGCAAGCGGGCGTGAAGATCGACTTGATCGTGCGCGGTGTGTGCTCGCTGCAGCCGGGCGTCGAAGGGCTATCCGAGAACATCACCGTGCGCTCGATCGTCGGGCGCTTTCTCGAGCACCACCGCATCTTCTATTTCTTCGCCAATGGGCAGGAGAAGGTCTATTTGTCGAGCGCGGATTGGATGGATCGCAATTTCTTCCGCCGTGTTGAAGTGGCGTTTCCGATCAAGGATCGCGGCCTGAAGCGGCGTGTCATCGCGGAAGGGCTATCGTCGTTCCTCGGCGACAACCAATCGGCCTGGGTCATGCAAAGCGACGGCCATTACCGGCGTAGCCGCCCCGGCAAAACGTCGCGTAACGCGCAGGCGAGTTTGCTGCTCAAATTCGGCTGCTGAAACCGAATTACGCGTGGGCCGCCTGCCGGCGCGTCGTACGCTGCGCCGGAAAACGCACGCTGAACGTACTGCCCTTGCCCTCTTCGCTTTCCACGCCGAGTATCGCGTCGTGCCGTTGCAGCACGTGCTTGACGATCGCCAGGCCCAGCCCCGTTCCGCCCGTATCGCGCGAGCGGCTGCGATCGACGCGATAAAAGCGCTCGGTCAAGCGAGGAATGTCGGCGGCGGGAACACCGAAGCCCGTGTCGGTCACTGAGAATACGGCTTCCTTGCCTACCTGCTTCCATACGACGCCGATCGACCCGCCGTCGGGCGTATAGCGGATCGCGTTCGTCACGAGATTGCCGAGTGCGCTCAGCACTTCGGTTTCGACGCCCGTCACCGTCAAGCCGTCGTCCGCCGCGATGGAAATGGCGTGGCGCCCGCCCGAAAGCGTCGCGGCATCCTCGCGAACATGGGCGATTACCGCGCGCATATCGATCGCTTGGTCGCTCGGCAGCTTCACGTTGCCCTCGAGTTTGGCGAGCACGAGCAAGTCGTCGACGATATTGCGCATGCGCGAAGCCTGCTGATCCATCAATTCCAAATAGCGCTCGCGATCCGCTTGGTCGAGCGGCAATTCGCGCATCGTCTCGAGAAAACCCGACAGCACCGTGAGCGGCGTCTTGAGTTCGTGCGAGACGTTCGCAACGAAATCGCGTCGCATGGCGTCGGTGCGCTCGAGTTCGGTGATGTCGGCCGAGAGAACGAGCTTGCGATTCTCTCCGTAGGGAAATGCCTGGACGGAGAGCACGTTCTGCCGCTTCTCGCCCATGCCGCGCATGACGAGCATTTCCTCGTATTGGTGCGAGTTCAGATACCGGACGAAATCGGGATGCCGCACGAGATGGGTGATGTGCTGACGCAAATCGCGCTTCGCATCGAGCCCGAAGTGTTGCTCGGCAATCGCGTTGCACCATTCGATCTGGTCGTGATCGTCGAGCATGGCAACGCCGTTCGGCGAAGCCTGAATCGCTTGAATGAAGCGCGAATGCTGCTGCTCGACTTGGCGCACCTGCGCGTGCCAGCGCTTGGCGAGCTTATGCAGGCGGTAATAAATCTCGCCCCAGATGCCGGGCGCGCTCGGCACCTCGCCGTATGCGGGCGCATCGAGCAAACGCCACAAGCGCTGTATGTGATAGATCGAAAACTGCGCTTGCGCGACGAGCGCCAAGACCGCAAAGACTAAAGCGATGCGCAGGCTCGCGACGGCGGCGATCGCCGCGCAGACGAGCGCGAGCAGCAACAGCGATACGATCGAGCGCGCCCAAATGATGTTCATGTGGTCAAGGTCAGCCGAGTGACGAATACGCGCGGCGTCGGGCGCCGCTTAACGCCCCCCCTTCGCGCGGCGCGCCAGGGACGGCGCCTTTTTGAATTCAGGCGCTCTTGGCGAGACGATAGCCGCTGCCGCGTACCGTTTCGATCATAGCATCGCACCCCGCCGGCTTGAGCGCGGCACGCAGGCGCTTGATGTGCACATCCACCGTTCGTTCCTCGACGAAGACGTGATCGCCCCACACTTGATCGAGCAACTGCGTGCGGCTGTGCACGCGCTCCGGGTGCGTCATGAAAAAGTGCAGCAGACGGAATTCAGTGGGGCCGAGGTCGAGCTTGATCTCGTTGCCGGACGAATGCGCCGCGACGCGGTGCGTGGCCGGATCGAGCTTCAAGCCGTTGATGGCCACGACGTCCTCGGTCAGCTGCGGCGCACGCCGGCGTAGCACGGCCTTGATACGCGCCATCAGCTCCTTCGGCGAAAATGGCTTCGTGACGTAATCGTCCGCACCGATTTCGAGGCCGAGCACCTTGTCCTGCTCGTCGCCGCGCGCCGTCAGCATGATGATCGGAATGTGCTTGGTGCGCTCGTTGTTGCGCAGATCGCGCGCGAACGCGATCCCTGACTTGCCCGGCAACATCCAGTCCAGCAAAACGAGATCGGGCAGCACGTCGCTGATCAGCGCCTGCGCCTGCTCCGCGTTGTACGCGCGGATCGGGCAGTGTCCTGCGTGCTGCAGGTTCACGGAAATCAGTTCGGAAATGGCGGGCTCATCTTCAATGATGAGAATGCTGCTCGGCATCAATCACCTACCTCTGCTTACGTATGCGGTTAACTAAGGGCTTCGCGTTCGAGGGTGTCGCGCCCTTTGTGGCGCACGTCGGTTCCCTTCACGATGTAAATGATGAACTCGGCGATGTTCTTCGCGTGATCGCCGATTCGCTCGATCGCCTTCGCGATGAACAGGAATTCGAGCCCGACCGAGATCGTGCGCGGGTCTTCCATCATGTACGTCACCAGCTTACGCACGAACGCACGGAATTCCTCGTCGATGGCCTTGTCGTCGCGCACGATTTGCGCGGCAGCAACCGTATCGAGGCGTGCGAACGCATCGAGCGCACGGCGCAGAATCGACACGGCCATCTCGCCCGAAACCTTGATCTCGGCGATGTTGACCGTGCGGGACGTGCCGTCTTCCGACAAACGTTTGACCCGCTTGGCGATCTTCTCGGCCTCATCGCCGGCGCGCTCGAGGTTCGTGATCGTCTTCGAGATCGCCAGCAGCAAACGCAAGTCGCGCGCGGCGGGCTGGCGGCGCGCGATGACGTTGCTGCACTCCTCGTCGATCTCGACTTCCATCGTATTGACGGTTTCTTCCGCCAAGATCACCTGATCGGCGACGTCGAGGTCGAAATCGTTCAACGCTTGCATCGCGCGCGTAATCTGCGCCTCGACGAGCCCCCCCATTTCCAACACCTTCGACGAGACGAGGTTCAGATCCGCGTCGAATTGGCTCGACAGATGCTTGTCCGACATCGCTATCTCCTTATCAGCCGAAACGGCCGGTGATGTAATCCTCGGTTTCCTTGCGGACCGGCTTGATAAAGATTTTCTCGGTATCGCCGAATTCGATCAGCTCGCCGAGGTACATGTAGCCCGTATGGTCGGAACAGCGCGCTGCCTGCTGCATATTGTGCGTGACGATCACGACGGTGTAGTCGGTCTTGAG
Source organism: uncultured Burkholderia sp. (assembly GCA_964425025.1). Classification (GTDB taxonomy): domain Bacteria; phylum Pseudomonadota; class Gammaproteobacteria; order Burkholderiales; family Burkholderiaceae; genus Trinickia. The sequence continues at coordinate 20,457 of CAYRLJ010000020.1, forward strand.
CTCGGCTATCAACTCCTCGATGCGGCCCGTGGAGATGGGGTCCAATGCCGAGCACGGCTCGTCGAGCAGCAAGACTTCGGGCCGGATCGCGATGCCGCGCGCAATGCAAAGCCGCTGCTGCTGGCCGCCCGACAGACTGTAGCCGCTTTGGCTCAGCTTATCCTTCACCTCCGTCCAGAGCGCCGCTTTCGTCAGTGCCCACTCGACGCGGTCGTCCATTTCCGAGCGCGACAGCGATTCGAACATCTTCACGCCGAACGCGATGTTGTCGTAGATCGACATCGGAAACGGCGTCGGCTTTTGGAACACCATGCCGACGCGCGCGCGCAGCAGCGATATGTCGCGCTTGGACGTGAGCAGATTTTCCCCGTCCATCACGATCGCGCCTTCGGCGCGCTGCTCCGGATACAGCGCGAACATCTTGTTGAACGTGCGCAGGAGCGTCGACTTGCCGCAGCCCGACGGACCGATGAACGCCGTCACCTTGCCTTCGGGGATGTTCAGGTTGATGTTCTTCAGCGCGTGGTACTTACCGTAGAAGAAGTTCAGATCCTTCACTTCGATCTTCGGCGTGATCGGCGCGAGCGGACGCTCGCCTTCGGCCGGTTGAAAACCGGCGGGCGCGGCGGGGCGCTGGACTTGGGAAAGCTGACTCTCAGCCATATTCATAAGGCGCTCCGTGGCTCATTTCTTGCCGAACAACGCACGCGCGAGGATCGTCAATCCGAGCACGCCGAGGGTAATCAGGAATACACCGGCCCACGCGAGCGATTGCCACTGCGGGAACGGACTCATAGCAAACTTGTAAATCGTGACGGGCAGATTCGCCATCGGCTGATTCATATCGACCGAGAAAAACTGGTTCGACAAGGCCGTGAACAGAAGCGGTGCCGTTTCGCCCGCGATGCGCGCGATACCGAGCAGGACGCCCGTTACGACGCCCGCGATCGACGCCTTGAGCGTGATCGACAGAACCATCTTCCACTTCGGCACGCCGAGCGCGAAGGCCGCCTCGCGCAGCGCATTGGGCACGAGCTTGAGCATGTTTTCGGTCGTGCGGATCACAATCGGAATCTGCAGCAAGGCCAACGAGATCACGCCGGCCCAGCCCGAGAAGTGCCCCATCTTGCTGACGACGATCGCATAGACGAATAGGCCCACGACGATCGACGGCGCCGACAGCAAGATGTCGTTGATGAAGCGCGTGACACCCGCGAGCCATCCCTTGCGACCGTACTCGGCCAGGTAAATGCCTGCGAGCACGCCGATCGGCGTACCGACGAGCGTCCCTGCGCCCACGAGCATCAGCGAGCCGACAATGGCGTTGGCCAAGCCGCCGCCGTCGGTATTCGGAGGCGGCGTCGACTGCGTGAACAGCGACGTCGACAGGCCGCTGATACCCAGGCTCAGCGTCGTATAAAGGATCCAAATGAGCCACACGAGCCCGAACGCCATCGCGACCAGCGAAGCCGTCAGCGCGATCCCGTTGACCACGCGCCGGCGGCGCTGCAAGCGGTCGCGCATCGCGGCGAACACTTCGGGGCTGGCCGAGCCGGGAATCTGCATCGAGGACCGGTTCATTTCGCTCCCTCCGCCTTCTCGAGGCGCTGCAGCATGAACTTCGAGATGGAGAGCACGATGAACGTGATGACGAACAGAATCAAGCCGAGTTCCATCAGAGCCGCGGTATGCAAGCCGGGGCCCGCTTCGGCGAACTCGTTCGCCAGGGCGGACGTGATACTGTTGCCCGGCGAAAACAACGAGATGTTACTGAGCAGATTGGTGTTGCCGATCACGAACGTGACGGCCATCGTTTCGCCCAGCGCTCGGCCCAGGCCGAGCATGACACCGCCGATCACCCCGCTCTTCGTGAACGGCAGCACGATCTTCCACATCACTTCCCAGGTCGTGCAACCGATGCCGTACGCCGACTCCTTCAGCAGCACGGGTGTCACTTCGAATACGTCGCGCATGACCGAGGCGATGTAGGGGATGATCATGATCGCGAGGATGACACCGGCGCACAGAATGCCGATACCGATCGGCGGCCCTTGGAACAGCGCGCCGACGAACGGTACGCGGCCGAGCACATTGCCGATCGGCTGTTCGAAATACGTCGCGAAGATCGGCGAAAACACGAGCAAGCCCCACATGCCGTAGACGATCGACGGAATGGCGGCCAGCAATTCGATGGCGATGCCGAGCGGGCGGCGCAGCCAAGCCGGTGAAAGCTCGGTCAGAAAGAGCGCGATGCCGAAGCTCACAGGCACCGCGATCAGAAGCGCAATGATGGACGTCGCCAACGTACCGTACACGGGCACCAGCGCGCCGTACAGATCGTTAGGTGGATCCCAATCGGTACTCCAGAGAAAGTGAAGCCCGAATTTTTGAATGGCAGGCAGCGATTCGATGATCAGCGACACGATGATGCCGCCGAGCAGCAACAACGTGACGATGGCTGCGAGGCGCGCCAGGTTGCCGAACAGGACATCGCCGAGTTGGCTCGGCGGACGTTGCGCGTGTTCGGCTGGGGCCGTCGACATGAGTCGAGTGTCGGACATGTGAACCCGTTTACTGTTACCGCGCCCGGGATGGGCGCAAGCGATGCGATGCCCGGCAAGGCACTCGCCTTACCGGGCCGTTGTATCTACCGCGCTTATTCAGCGACGGCCTTGCCCGATGCGTCCTTCACGTTCGCCTTCCACTGCTTCTCGATTTCAGCCGTCACCGAAGCCGGCAGCGGGATGTAGTCGAGCGACGTCACTGCATCGGCGCCGTTCTTGAAACCCCAGCCGAAGAACTTCAGCGTCTCAGCACCTTCCGTCGGCTTGTCTTGCGTCTTATGCACGAGCACGAACGTCGCGCCCACGATCGGCCATGCGTTCTTGCCCGGCTCGTTCGTCAGGATCTGGTAGAACGACTTGTTCCACTCGGCGCTGGCGGCGGCCGCCTTGAACGTATCCGTATCGGGCGTCACAACCGTGCCGGCGTCGTTCTTCATCTTCGTGTAGACCATGTGGTTCTGCTTCACATAGGCCCACTCGAGGTAGCCGATCGCACCCGGCAGACGTTGAATGAACGCGGCCACACCGTCGTTGCCCTTGCCGCCCGTACCCGTCGGCCAGTTGACCGTCGTGCCTTCGCCCACTTTCGACTTCCACTCGGGGCTGACCTTCGAGAGGTAGTTCGTCCAAATGAAGGACGTGCCCGAACCGTCGGCGCGGCGCACCACGGCGATTGCCGTGTCCGGCAGCTTGACGCCGGGATTGAGCTTGGCGATGGCCGCGTCGTTCCACTTCGTGATCTTGTTCAGATAGATGTCGGCCAGCACGTCGCCCGACAGCGTCAGCTCACCGGCCTTGATGCCCGGAACGTTGACCGCCGGCACCACGCCGCCCACGACCGTCGGGAATTGGAAGAGGCCTTGCTTCGCGAGTTCGTCGTCCTTGAGCGGCATGTCCGAGCCGGCGAAATCGACCGTCTTCGCCTCGATCTGCTTGATGCCGCCAGCCGAACCGATACCTTGGTAGTTGACCTTGCCGCCGCCCGCTTTGACGTACGAGTCAGCCCACTTCGTGTAGAGCGGAGCGGCAAACGTGCTGCCCGCGCCGGTGATGTCGGCGGCTTGCGCGGAAACTGCGAAGAGCACGCCGGCCAAGCCAGCAAACGCGGTTTGCATCAATTTCATGGATTTAACCCCTATTGGTGTGGTCGTGAAAACGCGACAACGCGAAGATTAGGGCAGAACCGTGACAGTAATATGACTATCGATGAATGTCATATGACAGCATCCTTACTTAATGTAAGCCGATGCTGGAGAAATGGAATCGGATCGGAGAAGTACGGGGAGGATACGCGCAGGTCGGCAGTCCAGTGCAGCATAGGGTAGGAGAAAAACGCTGCCGCGGCAGCGTTTTTTTCGGGTATCGATGAGGAATTACGAAGTGGCCTGCTCGACCGCGCGCGCGATCTGCTGCGCATGGTGCACGGCTGCTTCGCGCTTGCTCGCCTCGACCATCACGCGCAATACGGGCTCCGTGCCCGAAGCTCGAATCAACACCCGGCCGCTACCGTCGAGCGAGCGCTCGGCCTCGGCGACAGCGTGCTTGATCGCGTCGCTGCCCTTCCAATCCGCACCGGCACGCATCCGCACGTTGATCAACTGTTGCGGGAACAGCGTCACGCCTTCAAGCAGTTGAGCGAGCGTACGGCCGCTTCGCTTGATCGCCGCGAGCACGAGCAGCGCCGAAACGATGCCGTCGCCCGTCGTATGACGGTCCAGCGAGAGAATATGGCCCGAGCCCTCGGCGCCGATCTGCCAGCCGCGCTCGCGCAATTGCTCGAGCACGTAGCGGTCACCGACGGCCGCGCGCACGAACGGCACCCCCTCGCGGGCCAGCGCCACTTCCACGGCCATGTTCGTCATCAACGTGCCGACCGCGCCCGGCACGCGGCCGTCCGTGGCCATGCGGTCCTTGACGAGCACGTACAGCAGTTCGTCGCCGTTGAACAAGCGGCCCGATGCATCGACGATCTGCAGGCGATCGGCATCGCCGTCGAGCGCGATCCCGAGATCGGCCCGGTTCGCACGCACGGCGCGAATCAGCGCGTCAGGCGCCGTGGCGCCCACGCCGTCGTTGATGTTGAAGCCGTTCGGCGCCACGCCGATCGGCACGATGTCGGCGCCGAGTTCGTGGAACACGTGCGGCGCGATGTCGTACGCGGCCCCGTGCGCGCAATCGACGACCAGCTTGAGCCCGTGCAAATCGAACGCCGCGGGAAACGTGCTTTTGCAAAACTCGATGTAGCGCCCGGCGGCGTCGTCGAGGCGGCGCGCCTTGCCCAATTGCTCCGAAGCGGCACACGTGAGCGGCTGCTCGAGTTGTTCCTCGATCCGCAACTCAACCTCATCGGGCAGCTTGTTGCCGTCGCCGCTGAAAAACTTGATGCCGTTGTCGTAGTACGGGTTATGCGACGCGCTGATGACGACACCCGCCGCCAGCCGCAACGCACGGGTGAGATAAGCGACGCCGGGTGTCGGCATCGGGCCGGCAAGCATCACGTCGACGCCTGCCGCCGAAAAACCCGCTTCCAGCGCCGCTTCGAGCATGTAGCCCGATACGCGCGTGTCTTTGCCGATCAGCACCGTCGGCCGCGACCCCGCTTTCGCCCACCGATCTGCCCCGGCCAGCACCTTGCCGGCTGCGTAGCCGAGCCGCAACACGAAGTCGGGCGTGATCGGTTCCTCGCCTACTTTCCCCCGAATACCATCCGTGCCGAAATAACGACGTGCCATTCTCTTAAATTCCCTTGCTCTCGAACGTACTAATTGATTACTAGGCGCTCTGCGTCAGCGTTCAGCCCACAGCCTTCTGCGCGTCGCGAACGGCTGCCCATACCTTCAACGCATCGACGGTTTCAGCCACGTCATGCACGCGCACGATCGCCGCGCCCCGCTCAACCGCGCATACGGCGGCAGCTACGCTCGCCGCCACGCGCTCGGCCGGTAGCAGGCGCCCGGTCACGGCTCCCAGCATCGACTTGCGCGACATGCCGGCCAGAATCGGAAACGGCGCCAGGCCAACGCGAGGCTGCGGCGCGGTATCTTGCAAACGCGCGAGCAGCGCGTAATTGTGTTCGCGCGTCGCCTTACCGAAGCCGAATCCCGGATCGACGCTGATCCGCTCGCGCGCGATTCCATCCTCGACGAGCGCATCGACTCGCGCTTCCAGGAACGCGCGCACGTCGGCGACGACGTCCTGATAGTCCATCTCGCCGCGCTGCATCGTCTGCGGCTCACCGAGCATGTGCATGACGCACAAACCGCACTTCGTGTCGCGTACTGCGTCGAGCGCACCCGGGCGGCGAAAGCCCCAGATGTCATTGACGAGATCGGCACCCGCAGCCAGCGCAGCGCGCATCACATCGGGCTTGTAGGTATCGATCGATAACGGGACGCGCATGCCCGCAAGCGCTTCGATCACGGGCACGACGCGTTCGAGTTCCTCGGCCAACGGAACAGCAGGCGCGCCGGGGCGCGTCGATTCGCCGCCGATATCGATGATGTCGACGCCGTCGGCCACCATGCGCTCGGCTTGGCGCAGTGCGTCGTCGCGTGCAATGTAGCGGCCACCGTCGGAGAAGGAATCAGGCGTGACGTTGAGAATGCCCATGACGAGCGGGCGTTCGAATGTCAGCGTAAAGCGGCCGCAAACGAGTGGCTCGGGGATGGCCGTATGCGAGAAACGAGGAGTAGACACGAGATGGCGAATACGAAACGAGGAGCCGCGATCAGCAACAAACGGTTAAAGCAAAAAAACGGGCCGGTGCGGAGCACGCACCAGCCCGTCATCTTCAATCGCGCAACGTCACGCCGGCGCGGTCGCGCTGCCCGGCCGCACTTCGGCGCCGGTACCGCCGCTGCCGCCCGACGGCGTATCGACCGACGGCGTGTTCTTAGGCGAGCGCGGCGGGCGGCCTTCCATGATGTCGTTGATCTGATCGGCGTCGATCGTTTCCCACTCCATCAGCGCGGCCGTCATGGCCTCGACCTTGTCGCGGTTTTCTTCGAGCAGACGCCGCGCGAGCCCGTACTGATCGTCCAGCAGGTTCCGAATTTCCGCATCGACCTTCTGCTGCGTGGCTTCGGAAATCGCCCGCGTGAAGCCGCGGCCAAACGGCGACGATTCGTTCTCGTCGTCGGCGTAGACCATCGGCCCGAGGGCATCCGACATCCCGAAGCGAACCACCATCGCGCGGGCCGTTTGAGTCGCCTTGTTGAAGTCGTCCGATGCGCCGGTGCTGACCAGGTTCAGGAACAGTTCCTCGGCTACGCGGCCGCCGAACAGGATGGCGAGGCGATCGAGCAGGTAGTCCTTCGAGTACGTTTCATTGTCGTGCTCGGGCAACTGCCACGTCACGCCCAGGGCGCGGCCGCGCGGAATGATCGTGACTTTGTGCACCGGATCGGCCTTCGGCAGCAGCTTCGCCACGACGGCGTGGCCCGACTCGTGATACGCCGTGGCGCGCTTCGCATCCTCGCGGATGACGGCCGATTTGCGCTCCGGCCCCATGAAAATCTTGTCCTTCGCGTCTTCAAAATCGAGCATTTCGACGATGCGCTTGCCACGGCGAGCCGCGAACAACGCGGCCTCGTTGACGAGATTCGCGAGATCGGCACCCGAGAAGCCCGGCGTGCCGCGCGCGATGACCGACGCGTCGACGTCGTTCGAGATCGGCACCTTACGCAGGTGGACCTTCAAGATCTGTTCGCGGCCGCGGATGTCGGGCAGGCCCACGTAGACTTGGCGGTCGAACCGGCCCGGGCGCAGCAGTGCCTTGTCGAGCACGTCCGAACGGTTGGTCGCGGCGATGACGATCACGCCCGAGTTCGCCTCGAAGCCGTCCATCTCGACGAGCATTTGGTTCAGCGTCTGCTCGCGCTCGTCGTTGCCGCCGCCCATGCCGGCGCCGCGGTGACGGCCCACCGCATCGATTTCATCGATGAACACGATGCAAGGCGCATGCTTTTTCGCCTGCTCGAACATGTCGCGCACGCGCGCAGCACCCACACCGACGAACATTTCGACGAAATCAGAACCGGAGATGCTGAAGAACGGCACCTTCGCCTCGCCGGCGATTGCACGGGCGAGCAGCGTTTTACCGGTGCCCGGCGGGCCCACGAGCAGCACGCCGCGCGGGATGCGCCCGCCTAGCTTCTGGAATTTTTGCGGATCACGCAGGAAGTCGACGAGTTCGGAGACTTCCTCTTTCGCTTCGTCGCAACCGGCGACATCGGTGAAATTGATGGCGTTGTTGTTCTCGTCGATGAGGCGCGCTCGCGATTTACCGAACGAGAAGGCGCCGCCTTTGCCGCCCCCTTGCATCTGCCTCATCATGTAGAACCAGAACCCGATGATGAGTATCGTCGGCCCGAGGTAGTAAAGCGCGGAGACGAGCGCGTTCGGCTCGTCATCGGCCTTGCCGCTCACTTGAACGCCGTATTTCATCAGGTCGCCGACCATCCAGATGTCGCCCGGCGACACGATCTGATATTTTTGACCGTCTGCGGGAGTGACCGTCAGATTACGCCCTTGAACCACGACGTTCTTGATCTTTCCCACCTTGGCGTCGTCCATGAACTGCGAATACGAGACGCCTTCCTGGACGCGGGGCTTATCGAACTGCTTGAACACCGTAAACAGCACCAGTGCGATCACCAGCCACACTGCTGCCTTCGAAAACATATTGTTGTTCAAAGCCCACTCCTTCCTCATAGACGGGGCGCCTACATTTACCTTGCGGCACCACCAAAGCATTCTAATCCAGTCGGCAAGCCCCTGCCATAACGTTTCGTTACCGGCAAGATAGCGTGCTACCGCACACCGACGGCGCTGGCGGGCGCCGCGGCTACGGTCCCGCCCACTGTCAAACGCATCCGCATCATCCGGGCCGTTTCAAAAACTTACCCAAAATAAACGTTTCGGACGATTTGTCCCGCGACGCCTTGGGCTTGCGCGCCGCGACCGTTTTGAACTGGCGCTTGAATTTCTCGACGATCTGGCTGTAGCCGCTGCCGTGAAAACATTTCACGAGCAAGGCGCCTTCCGGCGTCAAATGTGCCTGAGAGAATTCGAGCGCGAGATCGCAGATGTGTTCGATCCGCGCCGCGTCGGCCACCGCCACGCCAGACAGATTGGGCGCCATGTCGGAAATTACAAGGTCCACCTGCCGCTCGCCGACGACTTCCTCCAACTGCCTGAGCACGGTCTCTTCCCGAAAATCGCCCTGAATGAAGTGGACGTCGGCAACCGGCTCCATCGGAAGGAGATCGAGCGCGATGATGGTGCCGTCGATCCCCCCCTCGCGCGCCGCGTCGCGCCGCGCGCCCTGCGCGAGCTTGTTGCGCGCGTACTGGCTCCAGCTACCGGGCGCCGAACCCAGATCGACGATGACCTGGCCCGGACGGATAAGCTTGTCCTGCTCGTCGATTTCCTTGAGCTTGTACGCGGCGCGCGCACGATATCCCTCGCGCTGCGCAAGCTTGACGTAAGGATCATTGATGTGATCGTGCAACCACGATTGATTGAAGCGGTTTTTTGCCATCGAAAAGGAATCAATTACTGCTTTGTGCCGCACTTTTGGCGGATAATACGCGTTTTGCCGGCGCGCCGCCCGGTGGGCTCGGTGAATACCGGGCTCGGCCGATTAGGCCATACACCCATCACGCGGCCGGCCCCATTTTAGTCGAGTCGCTTTCCGTCCTATGCCTGCCCTCAAAGTCTCCCCTGCCCAGCGCGCCGACTTGCGCTCCCAAGCCCACGCGCTCAAACCGGTCGTGTTGATCGGGTCCGAAGGGCTGACCGACGCCGTGCTGGCCGAAATCAAAGTCCACCTCGCCGCGCACGAACTCATCAAGATTCGCGTGTTTGGCGACGAGCGCGAAGAACGCGTCGGCATTTACGACGCGATCTGCGACACGTTGAACGCCGCGCCCATTCAGCATATCGGCAAACTGCTCGTGATCTGGAAGCCCGAGGCTGCCGCACCGGCAAGCAAGAGTGCGGGCGCCAGAAGCAAAACCGCGCTGCCCACAGCCCGCGAAGCCGCTGCCGATACCGGCAAGCGCGGCACCGCGCCGCGCACCGTCAAAGTCGTCAAGGTATCGCAATCGGAAACCGCGCGGCGGCCGAAGCCGCAAAAAGTGCGCGTGCTCGGCAACGAACGCGTCACCGCCGGCGGCACCGTCAAGCGGGCGAAAAAGCGTCAAACGGGCGCCAAGCGTCAGCATCAAACGGTGAAATAAGCCGCAGCGCACCGCGCGTCAAGCGGTGCGCGCCCCGTCAAGCAATCGAGTCAGCCGGCCCGGCGGCGCGCGCCTGAACACCGGCCGGCAACAACCACACCAGCGCCAACCCCATCACCGTCTCGGCCACATAGAACAACGTCGCGATACCGTGCAGCAGGCCGAAACGTGCGGCATACGGCGAATTCGCCAGATCGAGCCCCGCCGAGCGGGCAGATTCGCGCAACGCATCCATGAACGGCTGCAAAGCGAAATAGCCGACCAGCACGCAGAACAGCATACCGACAACGAGCCAACGCAGCCGACGATAATCGGACGCGCCGCGCCGGACGAGCATGTTGGCGAGCGCGAGCGACAAAATGCCGCAAGCCACGCCGAGAAACGCCTCGATTCGAAAGAGTCGCGCCGCCACATCGCCCGCCACGGAACGCTCGAGCGTCGCAAAGAGCGTCGGCGCAACCACGTAGCCAATCGTCAACGCGCTGCCGACCCAAATTAAAGCCAGCAGCCGAAACATACGGTGAGGAGCGGAGGAAGTCACAAGGTCAATTCGGTCTCGACTCAGCGGTTAGACGTAACGCACCGAGATGACTTCATACTCGCGCACGCCACTCGGTGCCTGCACCGCAGCCACATCGCCTTCCGTTTTGCCGATCAACGCGCGGGCGATCGGGGAGCTGACCGAGATGAGGCCATGGTCGATGTCCGCTTCATCGTCGCCGACGATTTGATACGTCACCTTATCGCCCGAATCAAGATCTTCGAGATCGACCGTGGCCGCGAATACCACGCGGCCTTCCGCGTCGAGCGCGGAGGGATCGATTACTTGCGCGGCGGCCAGCTTCGACTCGATTTCGGCGATGCGCCCTTCGATAAAACCCTGTTTTTCCTTGGCGGCATCGTACTCGGCATTTTCGGACAAGTCGCCCTGTGCGCGCGCCTCGGCAATCGAATTGATGACGGACGGACGCTCGACCGATTTCAAGCGCTGCAACTCGTCGCGCAGTTGATCGGCACCTCGTTTCGTCAAGGGAATCGTGCTCATAGACAGATCTGGTTAAACAAAAAGGCCAATAAAAAAGCACCGCGGTTAAGGTGCATCCCGCCTTATGACTTCGACAGGACGCCGCTTAACCGCGGCATGGGGGGGCGTGATTCGACCCCAGCGTGTTTGGTGTACTCGAACGATTAGTTTAGGCGACCGTGAAGCCCTTGTAAATCATAGACTTCCAAGTTTTTCAGGTAACGCAGGCCCTCAACGGCCGCGCGCGCGCCCGACATCGTCGTGTAGTACGTCACCTTGTTCGCCTGCGCGCTCATGCGGATCGAACGCGAATCGGCAATGGCCGCGCGCGTCTCGTCCACCGTTGTGAACACGAGCGCGATCTCGCCGTTCTTGATCATGTCGACGATGTGCGGACGGCCGTCCTTCACCTTGTTGACGATCTTGACCGGCACGCCCGCCGCTGCGATCGCGGCAGCCGTGCCCTTCGTCGCCACGAGCGGATAGCCGAGTTCATGCAGCATAGCGGCCACTTCGACGGCCTTCGGCTTGTCAGCGTCCATGACCGTCAGCAGCACCGTGCCCGACTCGGGTAGCCGCGAGCCGGCCGCGAGCTGCGACTTGAACAGCGCCTCTCCGAACGTCTGGCCCACGCCCATGACTTCGCCCGTCGAACGCATCTCGGGTCCGAGCACCGGATCGACGCTCGGGAACTTCACGAACGGAAATACGGCCTCCTTAACGCTGAAGTACGGCGGCTCGACTTCCTTCGTCACCTGCTGCCGCTCGAGCGATTGGCCGACCATCGCACGCGCCGCGATCTTCGCGAGCGGCAAACCCGTCGCCTTCGATACGTACGGCACCGTACGCGAGGCGCGCGGATTGACTTCGAGCACGTAGATGATGTCTTCGACCTTGCCGCCCTCGCCCGGCACTTGCTGGATCGCGAACTGCACATTCATGAGGCCGACGACGTTCAATGCGTTCGCCATCGCGCCCGTCTGGCGCTTCAGTTCGGCCACGGTCGCCTTCGACAACGAATACGGCGGCAGCGAACAGGCCGAATCGCCCGAGTGCACGCCCGCTTGCTCGATGTGTTCCATCACGCCGCCGATGAAGACGGCGTTGCCGTCGGAGATGCAGTCGACGTCGCATTCGATCGCATCGTTCAGGAAGCGGTCCAGCAGCACGGGCGAATCGTTCGACACCTTCACGGCCTCGCGCATGTAGCGCTCGAGATCGCGCGGCTCGTGCACGATTTCCATCGCGCGGCCACCGAGGACGTACGACGGACGCACGACGAGCGGATAACCGATTTCTTGCGCCAGGACCAGCGCTTCGCTTTCCGCGCGCGCCGTGCGGTTCGGCGGCTGGCGCAAACCGAGGTCTTGCAACAGCCTCTGAAAACGCTCGCGATCTTCGGCCGCGTCGATCATATCGGGCGACGTGCCGACGATCGGCACCCCGTTCGCTTCGAGATCGCGCGCGAGCTTCAGCGGCGTCTGGCCGCCGAACTGCACGATCACGCCGAGCGGCTTTTCCTTGTCGACGATTTCGAGGACGTCTTCGAGCGTCAGCGGCTCGAAGTAGAGACGATCGGACGTGTCGTAATCGGTCGACACCGTTTCCGGGTTGCAGTTGACCATGATCGTTTCATAGCCGTCCTCACGCATCGCGAGCGCCGCATGCACGCAGCAGTAATCGAACTCGATGCCCTGTCCGATCCGGTTCGGCCCGCCGCCGAGCACCATGATCTTCTTGTTCGACGTGGGCTGCGCTTCGCACTCTTCCTCGTACGTCGAATACATGTAGGCCGTCTTCGTCGCGAATTCAGCCGCGCACGTATCGACGCGCTTGTAGACGGGACGCACGTTCAGCTCGATGCGGCGATTGCGCACATCGGCCGCGCTCGCGCCGAGCAGCTTGGCAAGACGGCGATCGGAGAACCCGCCGCGCTTGAGGAACAGCAGTTCGTCCTTCGTGATGCTTTGCAGCGTGCGGCCGGCCAAGGCCTTTTCCGTCTTGACGATGTCTTCGATCTGCGCGAGGAACCACGGGTCGATGGCGGTCTCCTCGAACACGTCCTCGATCGACATACCGAGACGGAACGCGTCGCCAACGTACCAAATGCGCTCGGGCCCCGTATCGCCGATTTCGCGCACGACTTCATCGCGATCGGTCGTCTTTTCATCGAGGCCGTCGACACCGACTTCAAGGCCGCGCAGTGCCTTTTGGAACGACTCTTGGAACGTGCGGCCAATCGCCATCACTTCGCCGACCGACTTCATCTGCGTCGTCAAACGCGAATCGGCTTCGCGGAATTTCTCGAACGCGAAACGCGGAATCTTCGTGACGACGTAATCGATCGTCGGCTCGAACGATGCCGGCGTCTGCCCGCCCGTGATTTCGTTTCTGAGTTCGTCGAGCGTATAGCCGCACGCAAGCTTTGCCGCCACCTTGGCGATCGGGAAGCCCGTCGCCTTCGAAGCCAGCGCCGACGAACGCGACACGCGCGGATTCATTTCGATGACGATCACCCGGCCGTCGCGCGGATTGATCGCGAACTGCACGTTCGAGCCACCCGTATCGACGCCAATCTCGCGCAGCACGGCGAGCGAGGCGTTACGCAGCAGCTGATATTCCTTGTCGGTCAATGTCTGCGCCGGCGCGACCGTGATCGAATCACCCGTATGGATGCCCATCGGATCGAGGTTTTCGATCGAGCAAACGATGATGCAGTTGTCGGCGCGATCGCGCACGACTTCCATCTCGTATTCCTTCCAACCGAGCAGCGACTCTTCGATCAAGAGTTCACGCGTGGGCGACAAATCGAGCCCGCGACGGCAGATCTCTTCGAATTCCTGCTTGTTGTAGGCAATACCGCCGCCCGAGCCGCCGAGCGTGAACGACGGGCGGATGACGATGGGATAGCCCGAGCCGCCCACTTGCCCCGCGATGTCGGCGTGCACTTTGATCGCCTCGTCCATCGAATGCGCCGTGCCCGACTTCGCCGAGCCGAGCCCGATTTTCGTCATCGCGTCCTTGAACTTCTGGCGATCCTCGGCCTTGTCGATTGCCTCGGGCGAGGCGCCGATGAGCTCGACGTTGTACTTGGTCAGCACGCCATGGTGATGCAGATCGAGCGCGCAGTTGAGCGCCGTTTGACCGCCCATCGTCGGCAGGATCGCATCCGGGCGCTCCTTGTCGATGATGCGCTCGACGACTTCCCACGTGATCGGCTCGATGTACGTCACGTCGGCCGTATTCGGATCGGTCATGATCGTCGCCGGATTGCTGTTGACGAGAATGACCTTGTAGCCCTCTTCACGCAGCGCCTTGCAAGCTTGCGCGCCTGAGTAGTCGAACTCGCAGGCCTGACCGATGATGATCGGCCCCGCGCCGATGATGAGAATGCTTTTAATGTCTGTCCGCTTCGGCATAACGCTCTCGCTAATGTCTTTCTGATGTCTTCGATGGGCTGCGGCGCAACTCGCGCACAGCAAACCTCCAATTAAGCGGCGGCGTTGCCGCGCTTGGCGTCCATCAACGCCGTGAAGCGATCGAACAGGTAGCCGATGTCGTGCGGCCCCGGCGATGCTTCAGGGTGGCCCTGGAAGCAGAACGCCGGCTTGTCCGTCAGCTCGAAGCCTTGCAGCGTGCCGTCGAAAAGCGAGATGTGCGTGACGCGCGTGTTCGCGGGCAGCGTGTTCGCGTCGACGGCGAACCCGTGGTTCTGCGACGTGATGACCACACGGCCGTCGGCCAAATCCTTCACCGGATGGTTGGCGCCGTGATGGCCCGTCTTCATTTTGATCGTCTTCCCGCCGAGGGCCAATCCCATGATCTGATGGCCGAGGCAGATGCCGAATGTCGGGATGCCGCGTTCGATGAATTCCTTCGTGGCCGCGATGGCGTAATCGCAGGGCTCCGGATCGCCCGGGCCGTTCGAGAGGAAAATGCCGTCGGGATTGAGCGCCAGCGCCTCGGCCGCGCTCGCTTGAGCGGGCAGGACCGTGACGTGGCAGCCGCGCTCGGCCAGCATGCGCAAGATGTTGTACTTCACACCGTAATCGAACGCGACGACGCGATATTTCGGCGCGCGCAGGGCACCGTAGCCCGTGTCGAGACGCCATTCCGTCTGCGTCCACTCGTAAGGCGTGGCCGTGCTGACCACCTTCGCGAGGTCCATCCCGGCGAGGCCCGGGAACGAGCGGGCCAGCTCGATTGCCTTCGCTTCATCCGCGCTGCCCGCGAGAATGCAACCGTTTTGCGCGCCCTTGTCGCGCAAAATGCGCGTGAGGCGCCGCGTGTCGATTCCGGCGATAGCCACGACGTTTTCACCTTGCAGATACTCGCCGAGCGTGCGCTGCATGCGGAAATTCGATGCGCGCAAGGGTAAATCGCGCACGATCAAGCCGGCCGCGTGAACCTTCGCCGCTTCGACGTCCTCGGCGTTCGCGCCGACATTGCCAATGTGGGGGTACGTCAGCGTCACGATCTGACGCGCGTAGCTCGGATCGGTCAGGATTTCTTGATAGCCGGTGATCGCGGTGTTGAACACGACCTCGCCGATGGTATGACCAGCCGCGCCGATGGCGTAGCCGCGAAAAATCGTGCCGTCGGCGAGTGCGAGCAGAGCGGGAGGAAAAGACGGCAACACGGGAAGCTCCTTCAGGAACACCCTGTGCCGACCTGTTTATCCGACCACGCGAACTCTCGTGGCTTTCGCCGCGCTCACCATCGGCTAGTTAACTAGGTGATGGCAGGCGGCGTGGCGCGAGTTCGCACGCAGCAAGCGACGACGCGAACGATGCTCGAGGCTTGCGAATCCGATCGGTAATCGGACGGCCTCGGCGGCACGGCTCGCGATGACGGCGCGCGGCGGATGAACGGGATGGAGTAGGTAGGCGCTAGGGTGCGGGTTGGATAGTGCAAACTTTTCGATTATAGCCGGAAACACCCCTTCCCTACAATTCGAAGTTGCCTCGGCGCACCGCAATGCGGGCCGGATTGCGGGCCGGAACGTGATCCCGACCGCCTATGACTTGCGCTTGGGCTTGGTCGTGTCGGCGACTTTCGACGACTTTTCGGCCGGCTTCGCAACCGCGACGCTCTTCCGTGCCGGCTTCGCCGCATGGGCGGCCGTCTTGGCGATCGTGACGCGTATGCGGCCCTTGCCCGCCGCTACCTTAGCGCCACGCGATTTCGGCTTCGCGTCGGCCGCGCGGGCGTCGACTCGCTCGACACGCGCACCATCGGGGACGGCGGCCGCGATCTTTTGCGGACCCGGCTCCGCCGGCACGGCTTTGCCGACCGGCACATGCAGCACGATGACCTGGCCAGCCATCACCTCATTGCGATGCGTCCTGTTCCAGGCCTTGAGCTGACCGAGCGAGACACCATAGCGCGCGGCGAGCGCCGACATGGCCTGCTTGCGACGCACACGAATCAGCATCTTGCGCGTATCGGGAACGTCGGGTTCCATCGCAAGCACCCCGCTCTCGGCGGTGTCGGCGCTGATATCTTCGTCATCGGCATCGCCACGCGGGACCACAAGCGTCGAGCCCGGCTTGAGCCGCATGCCAGCCGGAATCTTATTGACCGACATCAACGTGTCCGGATCGACCCCAATTTTTTCGGCCAGCGCCTGCGGGCGCATCCGCTCCGTCACCGTATAAGTGGTCCACGACGACAATTGGCCGTCGTACGCCTTCAAGGTGCGCTCGAACGCGCTCGCGTTATCGAACGGAAGCAGGATCTGCGGCTGCGTTGCGCCGACGATCACGGGCTTCTTGAACGAAGGATTGAGCGCGCGAAATTCGTCCGTCGTCATGCCCGCGAGCTTTGCGGCCATGTCGACATCGATATCGTGCGAGGTGGTGACGGTCACGAAATACGGGTGATTCGGGATGTCCGGCAACGTCAAGCCGTACACCTGCGGATTCGTCACGATGTTCTTGACGGCCTGCAGCTTCGGCACGTAATTGCGCGTCTCGTTCGGCATGCGCAGGCTTTCGTAATCGGTGGGCAAGCCGGCTGCCTGGTTGCGCGCGATCGCGCGTTGTACGTTGCCCTCGCCCCAGTTATAGGCGGCCAGCGCGAGATACCAGTCGCCGAACATATCATGCAGACGCGACAAATAATCGAGCGCGGCGCCCGTCGAGGCGAGTACGTCGCGGCGCTCGTCCTGCCACATGTTCTGCTTGAGGTTGTAGGTGCGCCCCGTATTCGGCACGAATTGCCACATGCCGGCCGCCTTCGCGACCGACAACGCCTGCGGGTTGTACGCCGACTCGATGAACGGCAACAGGGCAAGCTCCGTCGGCATGTGCCGGGCTTCGAGTTCCTCGACGATGTAGTACAGGTACTTTTGCGAGCGCCCCGTCATGCGCTGAACGTACTCGGGACGCTGCGCATACCAATTGGCCTGCATGTCCACCAAATCGTTTTGCAGATCCTGAATCTGAAAACCGCGGCGAATGCGCGCCCACAGATCGGTATCGGCCGTCGTCAGTTGCTCGACGGAGCTTTTGTCTACGTCGATCGTTTGCTTGGCGGCGGTGGCGCGGACAGTCTCGGTGGCGGTGCTCGGGTTGGAAGCGTCGGAAGCTGGGGGCACCGTCGGGCCTTGGCTCGCGCACGCGGCAAGCGTCAAAACCAACAGTGCACTAAAGATAAATCGCATGAACGTCTCTGCTTCCAAAGCTGGAAATTGGAGCCGATAGTACGAAAGCGAGCCGCCCGCGTCAACAGAAAACTAACAAAAAAAAACCAGTCAAATCCATAACTTGCCGCGTTTTCCCGAACCATCGAACGAGATTTGCGCGTCATGCAAGGTACTTAACGGAAACGATTTTTCCATTCACGCATCAACGTAAAGGCGGTCAGCCGATCGGGCACCGTTTCATTCAATTGCTCGGCCAGATTGCGTTGAACCGCGGGATCGTCCGATCTCAGAAAAGGATTGACCGCGCGCTCGTGGGCGATCGTCGTCGGGAGCGTGGGTACGTCGCGGGCGCGCAAGGCAGCGGCATCCTCGTGCCACTCGCGCAAGCGCGCGTTCTCTGGATCGCAGGCGAGCGCGAAGCGAATATTCGACAGAGTGTATTCGTGTGCGCAATGAACCTGCGTTTCACCGGGCAGCGCGCCGAGCGCGTCTAGCGAGGCGAGCATCTGCGCCGGCGTGCCCTCGAACAAGCGCCCGCAGCCGCAGGCGAACAGCGTGTCGCCGCAAAAGACGTGGGGCGTCGCTTCGGGCCGCCCCGTCTCACCCGCCTGCCCCGCCTGGAAATAGGCGATATGGCCGCGCGTGTGCCCGGGCACCTCGAGCACATCCAATTCGAGATGCGGCGACGAAAATCGAAGGCGATCGCCGCCAGCGACTGGATGCGTGACCACTGGAATCGCTTCCGCGCCGGGGCCATAAACGGCAATACGGGTATCGCCTATGAGCGCCGCGACACCGCCGACGTGGTCGGCGTGGTGGTGCGTGAGTAAAATAGCGGCGAGTCGCCAGCCCCGCTTAGCGAGATACGCCCTGACTGGGGCCGCCTCGCCCGGGTCGACGGCGACGGCATCGCGCCCGTCCGATACGAGCCAGATGTAGTTGTCCGCAAACGCCGGTACCGGCACGTATTCGAGCGTATTCATAGGCGACGCAATCACCACGATGTCTGATCGAACAATTATAGACTGGCCCGCCTGGACGGCATCGCCGCCCGGGCGTTACGTGCTCGAATGGGAACAAGCCCAGCTCGATAGCGTCGTATCGAACGTGTTCGGCTACCATGCGCTGCAACTCGGCCTGCCGCAGCTCGACGCGCTGCGCGAAAACCGCATGCCCTCGCGCGCGCTCGTCCTCGATGCGGCCAGCGGGGCCAGCGCGCCGTTCACCTATCCGCGGCGCCAGCGCGACGGCGCCGCGATAGGGCCGGGCGAACTCCCCCGGCTCGACGATCTGCATTCGCCGGGCGCGCGCACGACGCTCTGGTGCGATTTGCTCGATCTGCCATTCGAGGCGCAAAGCGTCGATTTGCTGGTCATGCCCCACACGCTCGAGTTCACACGCGATCCGCACCGGTTGTTGCGCGAGGCCGAGCGTGTGCTGATGCCGGAGGGCCGGCTTGTCATCCTCGGATTCAACTCGCTGAGCTTTTGGGGCGCGCGGCAGGCGTTCGGCAAGATGACGGGGCGCCCGTTCGTGCCGGCCGCGCAGGATCTGATCGCCTTCACACGGATCAAGGATTGGCTCAAGCTGCTCGGTTTCGAGCTTGAACGCGGACGCTTCGGCTGCTATCGTCCGCCCCTCGCTCGCGAAATTTGGCTGTCGCGGTTCGCTTTCATGGAAGCGGCCGGCGATCGATGGTGGCCCATTTTCGGCGCGGCCTACATGGTGACGGCGGTCAAGCGCGTGCGAGGGATGCGGCTCGTCGGCGCGATCAAGGCGAAGAAACCCGTGCTTGCCCCGGGTCTCGCGCCGGCCGCGACGCATAAAACACCTAACCCGAGAATATGACGTGACTGAAGCAACGCCCGAGTTCATCGAAATCTTTACCGACGGCGCCTGCAAGGGCAACCCGGGCCCTGGCGGATGGGGCGCCCTGCTTCGCTACGGCACGCAAGAGAAGGAACTCTTCGGCGGCGAAGCGAACACCACGAACAATCGCATGGAGATCATGGCCGTCATCGCGGCGCTCGAAGCGCTAAAGCGGCCTTGCAAGGCGATTGTGCATACCGACTCGCAGTATGTGCAAAAAGGCATCAGCGAGTGGATTCACGGTTGGAAGAAGAAGAACTGGATGACGGCCGCGAAGACGCCGGTCAAGAACGCCGATCTGTGGAAGCGCCTGGACGAACTCGCGGCGCTCCATCAGATCGAATGGCGCTGGGTCAAAGGCCATGCGGGCCATCCCGAAAACGAACGCGCCGATGCACTCGCGAACCGAGGCGTCAGCGCGCTGGCGGAAACCTGAGCGTAGGGTCGCGTTCCGGCATGTTTCGACCGTTTTTTGGTCTTTGGATCGTTTGATCCTTCGATCGTCGCGGCGCGCAGCTCGCCGCATTGTTTTGCACTGCTTACACACGAGACATACGAATATGCGTCAAATCGTTCTCGATACGGAAACCACAGGCCTTAACGCACGAACGGGCGACCGCATCATCGAAATCGGCGGCGTGGAACTCATGAATCGCCGCCTCACGGGCAACAACCTGCACTTCTATGTCAACCCCGGGCGCGACAGCGATCCCGGCGCGCTGGCCGTGCACGGCTTGACGACCGAGTTCTTGAGCGACAAGCCGAAGTTCGCCGAGATCGCCGATCAGTTGCGCGATTATTTTCGGGATGCCGAGCTGATCATCCACAACGCGCCGTTCGATTTGGGGTTTCTCGAGGCGGAGTTCGCGCTGCTTGGCTTGCCGCCGTTCAAGGAGCACTACACGGGCGTGATCGATACGCTCGTACAGGCGAAGGCGATGTTCCCGGGCAAACGCAATTCGCTGGACGCGTTGTGCGATCGTTTCGGCATCAGCAATGCGCACCGGACGCTGCACGGCGCCCTGCTCGACTCCGAACTGCTGGCCGAGGTGTACCTCGCGATGACGCGCGGCCAGGAAAGCCTCGTTATCGATATGCTCGGCGACGCGCCGACGCAGCGAGCCGCTGCAACGGCCACGGGCAAGGCGGTGTCGTTCGAAGGGCTGACGTTGGCGGTGCTTGCGGCTGACGAGACGGAGTTGCAGGCGCACGAGGCGGTGCTCAACGATCTTGATAAGGCGATGAAGGGCACGAGCGTCTGGCGGTGTGAGCCGGCCCCCGAAACGGCTGCCGATACAGCCGATGTGCAAGCCGCATAAAAACTGCTTTACGCGCGGCCAGGCCTCTGACATAATTCGAGGCTCTTCGGGTGGTTAGCTCAGCGGTAGAGCACTGCCTTCACACGGCAGGGGTCACTGGTTCGATCCCAGTACTACCCACCAAGGTTTCCGAAGAAAATCAAGGGCTTAGGTTTAACGACCTAAGCCCTTTTTCTTTGCGTATGGAATCTGTACGGAAAACCGCAATTCGCCAGCGGTGCCTCTCCGGTCGCTTGCCGGGCAAGCGCGGTCTCGGTTATCGTGTGGACGCAGCACCGAAAAAAAAAAACCACAACCCCGGGCTACATCACATGAAGCGAATAGCCGTTGTTGCCATGCTCGCCGCCTCATCGATCGCAGCGCACGCGGAGGGTTTGCCCTGCAACTCGAACAAGGGCGGTCATGGACTTTGCGCGTCCGACGCGACGGCGGCGGCCGGCGCGAAGCAAAGGATCAGACGGCCAATTCCGCCGACTCCTCACGCACTCTCGCCTTTCGCGTCCGCGCCCCGTCTGCAAGTGCCCGAAGAGCCAGCGCGTCGGGATTGACGTGCCGCGCACCCTCGACAATCAGGTGTTCGAGCAGCGAAAGGAACCGCCCGTATAGCCACCGCCGAAATCGCTCATGATTGATTATGACGTGGACCCAATTTGATGCATTGATGGCGCGTAAGTATGGAACGATCTCGGGCGATCATGCGCCAACGGTTGAGCTTTGCTTCGACTGATCTACCGTAGCGCCTAGCAAAAGCCGCCCGAAGGCGGCTCGCGACCGGTCCGTTTTGCGCGGGACTACGGCGCGTTGCGTTGGTGGCGACAGACAGGCCGCACGACAAACCGATCTATAGCCCATACCGTGAGGCACGCGGCGACTAGCGCGATCGCGAAGTAGACCCACAATAGCAGCGTCTCCCCGTCGTCGGCGTTTTGCGCGTTGACTAGGTTGGCCAGGAAGTAATAAACCTTCTGGCCAGTTGGACTCTTTCTGATCGCATCAATCCAGTCCGACAGATAAATGAGACGCAGGTAGACGTACGTAAGTACAGCTACGAACACCGCGCGCACTGCGAATCTCATTGGACCTCCACTACGCCGTAGTACCGCACTTTCGTATTTGGAATGTAGCTAGGTGGTAGCGAAAGCAACATCGTGCGAAGCGCATTGAATCGCCATTGCTCCGTCAGCGTAATGCATCCTTCGCTAAGGTGTGCGCGACCAGCAGGATGCAGGCGAAAGCCATCCCGGCGAACGTTGTTGACCATGAGCCAGTCGTCAAGCGGCCGGGTCACGGGATGGAGAGCAAACCATTCATGCCGGTGTGAATTGCTGATCTCGTCCTTGATTGGGTCCCACAACCATCCAAGCCGCCCGCCGCTCTTGCGTGCGACGATGTAGTAGCGCCCCTTGGGAATGGGGCCGGCCTTCGCAAGCGCTGTGTCTTCCGGCTTGTTTTCGTGACCGACGTTACCGGAAAACGCGGGAAAGCGCTGACCGTTGCACACTAGCGCACTTACCAGCTGGCCATTAAGTGAAAAGGTACATTGTGCTGGCATATATTAGTTTGCCCTCGGTGTTATTGATCTTAGGAATGAGAGGATAGCAAACTGATAACGGTGCACCGTCCAAAAAGCACTACGCACGATCCCGAACCCGTTGAATCGTCGTCCTGCTCGTTTTGAAGATACGGGCAAGTTCCGACACGGTATCGCCTCGCGCTAGTCGCTGGCGCGCGTCCTCTTGCTGCTCGGCGGTCAGCGCAGACGGACGCCCCATCACCTTCCCTTTATCCTTCGCTCGTTTTAGTCCCGCCTGCGTGCGCTCGATCAAGAGGTCGCGCTCGAATTCGGCGACGGCAGTAATGACGGCCATCGTCATTTTTCCCGCCGAGCTTGTGAGGTCAGCACCGCCGAGTTGAAGACAATGAACGCGCACGTGAGAGCTTAGGTGGAGTTCTACGGTCAATTTTTTGGCATCTTTCGCGCCCTTAGTCCTGCGGCACCTCATCAGGAGACGCATTTCGTGTTGAACGTTGACCGAGGTCGAATGCCCTGATGGAACGCATGGACGCCGCCCGGTCGATGGCGAGCCTGTTGCGCGTCGGGACGCAGCCGGTAGTTCGCTGGTGGTTGTTCTAAGACGCTATCGCGGATATGCTACCGCGCGCCGATTGACAAACGTCAACGGTGCGAAATTCAACAAAAACGACTGAGAGCGCATATGGGCCAAACCTGCATGGCGGGGTTCTATCCGGCATTCAAACAGAACATGGAAGCGATCGGCTTAACCGTTCCTACGAGCCTTTTCGCGACACAGCAGCAAGCAGCGTCAACCATTGGACAATTGTTGGCGCTGGTAAAGACCTTCGGCATGAAAGTCACCATTCGCGAGCTCATCGGCGCCGGCTCGCTGACGGATTTTCTCGCCGCGGCGGGGGCATATTCGGCGGCATTCTACGTCGGCGGGGCAATTTAGTCTGATCGTCGCGACCGACAAAACTATCGGCTGCAAGGTTGGCCCGGTGACGCAAGGGCAGATTCATCGCGCGATGCTTGGTGCGACCTTCGCGCTATCAGCGCCCATGTTTACCTTGATGCTCCAACACCCCGAAATCATCAGCAAGTCGATGCCCAATCGCCGCACGTACGGCGCGATGGCGCGAGCCGTCGCAGCAACCAAACAATGACGGATGATTTTGAAGAATCAATAAAACGGCACGCCAAAGACATGAAAGCATGGATCATTGATCGTGCGTTGCTCCTTCTGACGTCGGTTATCTTGGCCGGCGTCGCCTGGGCGACGATTCACTACCTCGGCGATTCGTACTTTTCCGTCTCGACAATAGTGCTGATTGTCGTGCTCTTTGCGGAAAATTGGCGCCTGCACAAACTACTGCGCGAGCACGGTATCTCGACGCGGTGGCACAAACGGACGAAAGACAACCCATAAGCCGCTCAGCTCGACATACCGGTTCGATGCCTCACCTTGATTTCGTGCACAAGCCCGGGGGCGATGAAAAACATACGTTCCTGGGATCGCCGGCCCGTGCGAACAAGTTCGCGCGATAGGGCCCGCGCCGCCCGCTTTTCAGCCCATAGGCCTGGTCCCGTCGACCTCGACCATGCAACGGGCGCATAGAGCCTCGCCGGGCGTACTCTGCGCGCCGTTTTGCTTACTTGAGCACGTTCATGATTTCCTTGATCGGACGAGCGCGCCAGAGCGCATAGGCGTTCGCACGGACATCATGCAACGCATGATGTTCCCCGCCATGTCAGTCGCAACTGAAGCGATAACTGTCGTCGAGCGCCCTGGCCAGCACAAGCGTTCGGATGCGCTCCGTCTTAGCAGACGCGCACAGCGTATGCTGCTCCGCCGGCTCGTGATAACGACTTGCGTATTCCGCGTTCAGCACGGGCTTGTTTTTCGATGTGAACACCGCGTAGCCGTTGCACTCTTCGTACTCGTGACACTGCTCGTTGACCGCGAAGTCGAAGAACGGCTCAAGCTGGCTCAACTGTGCGACGTCATTCTTCAGCGCAACAGCGAGGTTTCTCGCATGGGCCTCCCGTGCGAGAAACGTGTTGTAGTCGCTTTGGGTGGCGCCCGTCAGCGGAAAACCCGGGTCGTTCGTGTAGGCGTCGACGTTGTCGGGCTCTACGCCGTCGCAGCCCTTAGATACCGCAAGATCGAGCCGTGTTTTCATAATGCCGCGCACGTTGGACGAGCGTGTGTCGACCCAAGTTTCGCCGGGCCAGCCGTCTAGAGGGTTGCCCTTGTCGGTAGATTTAAAGCGCGAATAATCGGGACGCCAGCTCTCGGCACTGCCGGCCGAGAAATAGCAGACCACCCGCCGGCCGGCGCTTTTCAGGCGCGCAATCGCCGCTTTGTCGACTTCGAATAGGTCGATATCATAAATACGCACGTTGTACCGGGTGTCGAGCGTCCCGGTCAGTTGCCATTCCCACGTGTCCGAGACGACGGGCCTCCAGCGCGCGGCTGTCGTTTCAGGCTGCGCCACCTGCGCGGCCGCCGCCACCGCACCCTGCGAGGCCGCCGGACTCGATGAGCCTCCGCCGCACGCCGATAGCACCGCAACGCCAAGCGCAAGCGCGACCGCACCGGGAGCGATTTGAATCATCTTCATTGTTCGTTACCCCTGAATTACCGCGATTTTTAAATGAGGCAGTGGATTTGAAACGCGGATACGGACAGCGGATGACGTCTATCCCAGTTGTCCTCCCGAACGACTACGTGGGTGATGCAAGAAACATTCATGTCGTGACGCGGGATCCGCCGCAATCCGACAGTGGCTCGCGCTCAGCGTTCCCCCCGCATAGGTGATTTGGCGCGCCCGCAGCGGACGCATGACGCCCGTTCGCGTCTACGTACACATCTTCGCGTCGGCGCATTGCCGGGAGGGCACGTTCTCGCTAGGGGGCGAGCAATTCGCGCGGCGTCACTTCCTTTTCAATTTCTTTGCCGTGCGCAGCGGATGCCGTCTTAAGGTCGAACGCCTGTTGCAAATTGAGCCAGGTCTCGGCGTCGCCGCCAAAGTACCGCGCCAAACGCAGAGCGGTATCCGGTGTGATGCCCCGCCGCTCGCGCACAATGTCATTGATCCGAGCGGGTGTGACATGCAACGCGGTAGCCAAAGCGTTTGCTGTCATGCCCAGCGGGACCAGGTATTCCTCCCGCAAGATCTCGCCCGGATGGATCGGACGCATTGCGTTGTGAAAGCGCGCCATGATCGATTGCCTTAGTGATAGTCGACGATTTCGACGGCCTCGGGGCCGTCCGGTGTCCACACGAAACACATCCGCCACTGATCGTTTATGCGAATGCTGTGTTGTCCGGCCCCATCCCCTTTCGGAATCTCCAGCCTGTTTCCCGGTGGAGCGCGGAGCCCATGGAGGGATTCGGCCGAATCCAGCATTTGGAGTTTGCGTTCAGCGACACCACGAAAATGCGCGAATCGCCGCGCGCCGCGCCCCTCATAGATGCTCTGAGTGTCAGCGCACTTGAACGACTGAATCATGAAGGATGATATATCGTTTATCGATAAACGGCAAGTACACTGCCGGGTTGCCACGGATGCGCCGCGCGGCCTCGGTCTATCAACCTGTCGAATATTGTGAAGTGCGCAAGCTGTCGCGGCGATGCGGCGACAAACTCTCGCACCTCCGGAAGTTCCATCGACTTCGAAGGCACACATCCAAAAGTGTGAGCCGAACCATAGCGAACCATGGGAGCCGCTAGGGAAATGCAAAAGAACTTAGGACGAATTCACCCTTGACGCTTATCGCTCAACCGAGCGGCGTTCGATTAATACCTCGCGCCCGGCGGCAAGCACCCGTTTCCACCCGCCGCCGCGCGCACTCGATTCACTCCACCAATCCATTCGCCCCGGGCTCCGCCTCCCCAAGCTCGGCCCCGGTTTCCGGATCATGCGTTCGGTCCGACTTCAACCGCCGCTTCATCTCATCGAGCGTGGTCCTCTCCTCCTCGCTCAACTGCACCGACGCCGATCCATCGCCGCCGTCGACGGGAATCGGTGGATCCTCAACGAGCTTCAGGCCGCGCCCTTCGTTCCAAGGCCCACGCTCCGGCGGCTCGCCGTGCGACATCTTGAAGTAGGCATCCGCGTATTCGGCCTGCGGCGCCAGCTTGCCGGGCGGGAAGTTCGCCGTGATCGCATACAGCGCCTTCTCGAACGACTTCTGATGCGACACCTCGCGCGTCATCAAAAAACCAAGCGCCTCGCGCACACCGGGATCGTCCGACACGTTGATGAGCCGCTCATAGATGATCTTCGCGCGCGCCTCCGCCGCGATGTTCGAGCGTAAATCGGCCGTCGGCTCGCCAATCGTGTCGATGTAGGCCGCAGTCCATGGCACGCCCGCGGAATTCGTCAATGGCGATCCGGCACCGTACAGCACCTGCGTGACATGACTGTCGTTGCCCGCACCATTCAGCTTGCGATACAACTCGGCCTGCGTATCGACCGCTTCCGCCAACTCGCCCTTCGCGCCTCGATTGAGCATCGCCACGATCGAGCCGATGATCTCCAAATGGCTCAACTCCTCGGTCGCAATGTCGAGCAACATTGTCCTTGCGGCCAGGATCCTCCTCGGTGATGGCCTGCGTGAAATAACGCATCGCCGCAGCCAATTCCCCTTGCGGTCCGCCGAACTGCTCGAGCAGCAGATTCGCCAGCCCGGGATCCGTACTGCCGACTCGAACCGTGTACTGCAACCGCTTGTTGTGCACGAACATGAGACCTCCTTTTCCGGTCATGGATTGAACGGTACGTCGCCCGCCTACGCCCGCAACGACCATTCCCGAGACGGGGCCTTTCCACTATGTGTCCGCTGGTTCACGCGCTTGACTTTGTATCTTTAGATATATATCTTTCGATACATTACTCACCCCTTGGGAGTCCTCCCATGCGACATCGCTTTCACGACTTTCAGCGCGAATTCGACCACCCAGAGCGTCATCGCGCGCACGGGCATGCTGGTGCGGACGCGGCACAGCGTGGCCCCGACTACGGTCATTGGTATGGCCGGCGGCAGGACGCAGCCGAGCGCGACGGTTTCCATACTCACGCTCATGCTCACGGTGACGCCCATGGCCGCCATCATCACGGGCGGCACGGCGCAGGTTCGTTCTTCCACGCGTTCTGGCATGCGATCGGGCGAAATCGCCATCGTCATGGTGGCGGCGGTCCTTTCTGGGGCGGTCGAGGAGATCACGGATTCGGCGACGACGACAGCTTCACGCGCGGGCGCAAGTTCAGCGGCGAGGATTTGCAGCTCATGTTGCTCGCGCTGATCGCCGAAGCGCCGCGTCACGGCTATGAGCTGATCAAGGAGCTGGAGACGCGTTCGAATGGTTTTTATGCACCCAGTCCCGGCATGGTCTACCCCGCGCTCACCTATCTCGAAGAACTCGGGTTCGTCACCGTTCAGCAGGAAGGCAATCGCAAGCGCTATGAGATCGCGGACGCCGGCCGCGCCCATCTGGCCGCGAATCAAGATCAGGTCGACATGCTTCTCGCCAAGCTCAGCTTCGTCGCACACAAGATGGAGTCGATACGGCGCGCCTACGCGGCTGAAGCCGAGGCCGAAGGCGATGACGACGGTGGCCGCGAGGCCGGTTGGCATCCAAAGCTGCGCCAAGCGAAGTACGTGCTCAAGCTCGCACTGCTGCGCCGCGTGAACGCCGACGAAAGCGAACAACAGCGCGTCGCGGAAATATTGCTCCGCGCCGCCGCGGAAATAGAGGGTAAGCCGGCCGCCGGTCCCGCGCCGCAAGGAGCAAGCGCATAACCCGCGTCACGCCCACGGGCTCTAGCACGTCATCGAACGTTAAAACAACGGCACATCGATAAGGATTTGAATAACTATGTATGCCCTGCCTGAAGCTCGCGAGCGGCGTTTGATATGGCTGCTCGCCCTCGTGCAATTCACGCTCATCATGGATTTCATGATGATGATGCCGCTCGGCCCGCAAATCATGAGCGCCTTCGACATCTCGCCGTCGAAGTTCGCAGCGGCCGTCTCGGCCTATTCATGGTGTTCCGGGCTCTCGGCGCTACTCGCCGCCACTTACATCGATCGCTTCGATCGCCGTAAATTGCTCATCGCCGCCTATCTGCTGTTTGCGCTTTCGAACCTCGCTTGCGCCTGCGCGACGAGCTATACGCTGCTGCTCGTGAGCCGCGCGTTCGCCGGCATCACGGGCGGCGTGCTTGGCGCGAGCGTCATGGCCATCGTCGCCGATGTCGTCCCGATCCAACGACGCGGCGCTGCGACCGGCATCATCATGACGGGATTCTCAATGGCCGCGATCGCAGGCGTGCCGGCCGGCGTCGTGCTCGGCGCGTATTTTCATTGGTCTGCACCGTTCTGGCTGCTGGCCGCACTGACAGCGACGATCGCCGTCATCACCTCGCGCATCGTGCCGTCCCTGTCCGAGCACTTGTCGCGCCAACGTCCGTCGCTGGGCGAAGCGCTGCCCGCGCTCGGACGGTTGCTGAGTCATCCGCGCCACCTGCGGGCCTTCGCGCTGACGTTCCTGATCATGCTCGCGCACATGCTCGTCATTCCGTTCATTTCGCCGATGCTCGTGGCAAACCACGGCGTGGCGCCCGGCCGCATCTCTTGGCTTTACATGGCGGGCGGCGCCGCGACGTTCTTCACGTCGCGTGCTATCGGCAGGCTCGCCGATCGAATCGGACATCGAGCCGTGTTTCGCCTATTCGGCGTGCTCGCGCTCGTCCCCGTGCTCGTCATCACGCATCTGCCCAATGTTCCGTTCGCGATCATCGTGCCCGCGTTTGCACTGTTCATGATCATTTCGTCGGGACGCATCGTGCCGATGCAGGCGATCCTCACGACCGTGCCCGACCCGCAGCACCGCGGCGCATTCCTCAGCGCCAACGGTGCCGTGCAGTCGCTAGGCACCGGCTGCGGCGCGTGGATCGGCGGGTTGATGCTGTCCACCGATCCGGCGGGGCACCTCATCGGCTACGGTAGCAACGGATGGATGTCGGTCGGTTTGGCGTCGCTCGCGCTCATGTGGGTGGGACGCGTGCAGGGTGCCGACCGCCCAAGTACGGCGGCATCGGCGCCCAGCACGCCGGTCCCCGCGCCGGAGTTGGCCGGCGAGGCGTAATTAAGCTCTGCGCCGCCCCTCGTCGGCCGTCCCGTTGCCGTGCTCGCCGCCCCCGCGTGCAAGTACCGGCGCGAGCGCTTGACCCGTATGGCTCTCGCGCACGCGCGAGAGCGTTTCGGGATCGGTCGCCGCGACGATCGCGCCCCCACCGGCGCCTCCTTCGGGGCCCAGATCGATGATCCAATCGGCTTCGGCGATGACATCCAAATCATGCTCGATGACGACGACGCTATGTCCCCCATCCACGAGCCGATGCAGCACACGAATCAAGCGTGCAACGTCGGCCATATGCAGGCCGACCGTCGGTTCGTCGAGCACATAGAACGTGTGCGGCGCCTTTTGCCCGCGCCGCGTGATGTCGTCGCGCACTTTCGCCAGCTCCGTGACGAGCTTGATCCGCTGTGCTTCGCCGCCCGACAGCGTCGGCGAAGGCTGCCCCAGCGTCAGGTAGCCAAGACCCACGTCTTTCATCAACTGCAGCGGATGCGCGATGTTTTGCATCGGCGCGAAAAACTCAACCGCCTCGTCGATCTCCATCGTCAGCACATCGCCGATGTTCTTGCCGCGCCACGTCACCGCTAGCGTTTCCGGATTGAAGCGCTGTCCGTGGCAGACGTCGCACGGCACCTTCACGTCGGGCAAGAAGCTCATGCCGATCGTGCGCACGCCTTGCCCTTCGCAAGCCGGGCATCGACCGTCACCCGTATTGAACGAGAAGCGCGAAGCGGCATAGCCGCGCGCCCTCGCCTCGAGCGTCTCGGCGAAGAGCTTTCGAATCGTGTCCCATACGCCGATGTAGGTCGCCGGACACGAACGCGGCGTCTTGCCGATCGGCGTCTGATCGACTTCGAGCACGCGATCGATCGTCTCGAAGCCCGTCACCGACGTGCACCCTTGCCAATTGTGCGTGACCTGCAGCGGCGCGCGCGTCGTGCTCGACGTTGCGCGACGGCTCGGCTGAGCACGCGGTTTCGCGCGTGCGCCCTCGTCTTCCTGCGCGGCGCGGCGCGCTCGGCGCGTCGCCGGCGACGACAACACCGAGCGTCCAACCGCATCGAGCAGGTTCGTCATCAACACGTCGCGCGCAAGCGTCGATTTGCCGGAGCCGGATACGCCCGTCACGACAACGAGCCGCGAGAGCGGGAAGCCGGCCGTCACGTCGCGTAGGTTGTGCAGCGATGCGCCGTGTACCGTCAACCACTGCTCAGGCACGGGCGCTTTCGCATCGGCGCGCACTTCGCGGCGCGGCTGCAACGGGTGGACGATGGGCCGCGCGAGGAATTGCCCCGTCAGCGAATCGGCATGCGCCGCGAGGTCCTTCACGCCGCCCTCGGCAACCAGACGGCCGCCGCGCTTGCCGGCGCCAGGGCCGATATCGATGATGTGGTCTGCGCGGCGGATCGTATCCTCATCGTGTTCGACGACGACGAGTGTGTTGCCCTTGTCGCCAAGCTGATGCAGCGCGTCGAGCAAGATCCGGTTGTCGCGCGGATGCAGGCCGATCGTCGGTTCGTCGAGCACGTAGCAGACACCCTGCAAGTTGCTGCCGAGTTGCGCCGCGAGCCGGATCCGCTGCGCCTCTCCACCCGATAGGCTCGGCGCCGCACGATCGAGGCTCAGGTAGCCGAGCCCCACTTCCTCGAGAAATCGCAAGCGGCTCGCGATTTCGCTGACGACGTCGCGCGCGATTTGCGCGTCGCGCCCGGACAGCGAGATTGCGTCGATCCACGCACGCGTATCCGACACGGTCCAACGCCCGACGTCGACGATCGCCCGACCGTCGAACAGCACCGCGCGCGCGGCTTCGTTCAGCCGCGTCCCGCCGCAATCGGGGCACGGCGTATCGCCCACGCCCTCGATCTCCTGCTCCTCGGACGGCAACGTCTGCTCGCGGCCGCGGCCATCGTCGGTACCGAGCACGGTGTCGTCGTACGCCGCGCGCTGCTCGCGCGTAAGCGCAAGCCCGGTACCGACGCAACTCGTGCACCAGCCATGCTTGCTGTTGTACGAAAACATGCGCGGATCGAGCTCCGGATAGCTCGTTCCGCAAGCGGGGCAGGCACGCTTGACGGACAGCACCTCCATTTCGCCGATGCCGACCGTCGATCCGTTCGTCGCCAACGTATCGGCCAAGCCGTCGAGCGGCACGAGCAGATGCACGACGCCTTTGCCGAGTTCGAGCGTAGCATCGAGCGCGCGACGCAGTTCCGCTTCGTTGTCCGCCGAGACGACAAGATCGGCGACGGGCAGCTCGATCGTGTGCTCGCGGAAACGCTCGAGCTTCGGCCACGGGTCGACGGGCAAGAACTCACCGTCGACGCGCAGATGCGTATGGCCGCGCGCCTTCGCCCACTTCGCCAAGTCGGTGTAGATGCCCTTCCGGTTGACGACGAGCGGCGCGAAAAAACCCACGTGCTCACCGGCATAATCGCGCAGCAGTTGCGCCGCGATCGATTCGGCGCTTTGCGGCTTGACCGGCGTGCCGTCGTGCACGCAGTGCTGAATGCCGAGCTTGACATAGAGCAAGCGCAAGAAATGCCAGACTTCCGAGGTCGTCGCGACCGTGCTCTTGCGCCCGCCGCGCGAGAGGCGCTGCTCGATCGCCACCGTCGGCGGGATGCCGTAGACGGCGTCGACTTCGGGGCGCCCGGCCGGCTGCACGATCGAGCGCGCGTAAGCGTTCAGCGATTCGAGGTAACGTCGTTGCCCTTCGTGAAAAAGGATGTCGAATGCGAGCGTCGATTTGCCCGACCCCGACACGCCCGTGACGACGTTGAACTTGCCGTGCGGGATATCGACGTTCAAGCTCTTCAGATTGTGCTCGCGCGCGTTGACGATGCGCACGACGTCGTCGCCCTCCACTGCCCGGCGCGCCCGTGCCGCGGCGAGCGCCGATTGCAGCGGCACGCCGGCGGCCGCTTCGTGCATCTCGCCGGCGCCGAGCGTCTCGTCGTACTGCTTCAGCGCACGCCCGGTATGCGATGCGTCGCACGCCTTAATGTCATCGGGCGTGCCGACCGCGACGACGAGACCGCCCTCATCGCCCCCCTCCGGGCCCAGATCGATGATCCAGTCGGCCGCGCGAATGACGTCGAGGTTGTGTTCGATGACGATCAGCGAATGGCCACGCGCCAAGAGCTTGCCGAACGCGCGCATGAGCTTGGCGATGTCGTCGAAGTGCAGGCCCGTCGTGGGTTCGTCGAACATGAACAAGCGCCCGCCTGGCGTCGTTTGCCCGCCGATTTTCGCGCCCGTCTCCGCGAGAAAGCCCGCCAGCTTGAGCCGCTGGGCTTCGCCACCCGAGAGCGTCGGCACGGGTTGGCCGAGCTTCACGTATTCAAGGCCGACGTCGACGATCGGTTGCAGCACGCGTGATACTTCAGCATCGTCGGCAAACAGGCTCACCGCCTCGCTGACGGTCAGCTCGAGCACGTCGGCGATCGACAACGCGCGCGCAGGCGTGCCCCTTTCGATGG
This sequence comes from uncultured Burkholderia sp., assembly GCA_964425025.1. GTDB lineage: Bacteria > Pseudomonadota > Gammaproteobacteria > Burkholderiales > Burkholderiaceae > Trinickia. The sequence continues at coordinate 53,268 of CAYRLJ010000020.1, forward strand.
TGACCTCTAACACCTCGGCGCGATAGCGGCGGCCGTCGCAATCGGGGCAGCGCAGGTAGACGTCGGAGAGGAACTGCATTTCGACGTGCTCGAAGCCCGAGACGCCGCAAGTCGG
>CAYRLJ010000021.1:0-50361 GCA_964425025.1 uncultured Burkholderia sp.
CCGTTCGATCGCCTACGGCATCGCCCAGGCATGCAAGCGCGAAGGCGCCGAACTCGCTTTCACGTATGTCGGCGATCGCTTCAAAGACCGCATCACCGAATTCGCCGCTGAATTCGGCAGCGAACTCGTGTTTCCGTGCGACGTCGCCGACGACGCGCAGATCGAAGCGCTCTTCGCCTCCCTTAAGCAGCACTGGCCCACGATCGACGGCCTCGTTCACTCGATCGGCTTCGCTCCGCGCGAGGCCATCGCCGGCGACTTCCTCGACGGCATGACGCGCGAAAACTTCCGCATCGCGCACGACATTTCGGCCTACAGCTTCCCGGCGCTCGCGAAGGCCGCGTTGCCGATGCTGTCGGAGAACGCGTCGCTGCTGACCCTGTCCTACCTCGGCGCCGAGAAGGTCGTGCCGAACTACAACACGATGGGTGTCGCCAAAGCGGCGCTCGAAGCGTGCGTGCGCTACATGGCCGGCTCGCTCGGCTCGAAAGGCGTGCGCGTGAACGGCATTTCGGCGGGCCCCATCAAGACGCTCGCTGCGAGTGGCATCAAAGGCTTCGGCAAGATTCTCGACTTCGTCGCAACCAATGCGCCGCTCAAGCGCAACGTGACGATCGAGCAAGTAGGCAACGCCGCCGCGTTCCTGTTGTCGGATCTGGCAAGCGGCGTGACGGCCGAGATCATGCACGTGGATGGCGGCTTCAGCACCGTGGTCGGCGGGATGGCTGTCGAAGCGGGCGAGTAAAAGCGCTCTACGTCTGACGGGTGCTCATTCTCACGCTCACGCGATGAGCGCGAGCACCGCCCGATCAAACGCAACACATAACCGCCTGCGGCCTATGCCGAGGCGGTTTTTTCATGTTTGCCGCCGCATGCCTCGATAGCACGCGCCGATTTTTCTTCCCTGATTGCCTGTTGTTTAGGATCGCTTACGATCTAACGGCGGCGATCAATCGTGGTCCCATCCATGGCCATGATCATGCCCCCACCCGTGCCCCCGCCCATGATCATGGTCGTGATCCCCGCCGCCATGATGGCGCCATTCGTCGCGGCCCCACCAGCGACGGCCGTCCCAGTACCGGTCGTCATACCAGCCGACCACGATTGCCGGTTGCGCATAGACAGGCGTCGGCTGATAGACGACAGGCGGGGGCGGTGCATAAACGGGTGCCGGCGCAACATAGAACGGTGCCGGAATGCCGATGTTCACGCCGATATCGACCCCTGCCATTGCCGAAGCAGACAAGCCGACGGCAAGCGCGCCCAGCGCCAAAGAAACGATGCGTGCGTGCGATTTCATGGTTTCACCTTGGAATACGTAGCGTGGTTGGACGCAACTATAGCGCTGCGGATCCGATAGTCGTATTTCAAACTTGTAACTGTTGCTGCAGAAGATCTTGACGCCAACTGCGTCGGCGAAATGCGGGTGCGCGGCGACCTCGAAGAAAGCCCGTCGGCACTCAGCGAACGGGCTTTCACCGGGCCACGCGGCTGAATACTTTGCGATCGGTCCAGGATTTCCCCGAGACCACGGCGAGGGAATCGCCGTCGAACAACACCGCCGCGATGTCGTCGCCGATCGGTCGGGACGAAGCGATTTCGCCGGTGGTCGGGTCGACATCGAGCAACAGCGTCGCATGCTGGTCGGCGCAGGACGAGCCCACGATCTGCAACGCCGTGCCCTTGAGGGAGAGCGCATCGACCGTGCAAATCGATTTCTGTGCCGATAGACGCCGCGCCACGTGCCCGGCACTATCGATCATCGAAATCAGCAGATGGTCTTTGTTCACGCCGACGTACGCGGCACCACCGTCCGGTAGAAAAATCGCATGTTGCGCGTCGATGTCCAACGGGTAGACGAAGGTCGACCAAACGTAGCGAGCCTTGCCCAGCTCGACTTTGGAAACCGCACAGCCTTCATGCTTTGCGGCGGCGCCCGAGTTCGGCAGGAATTCTCCCGCGATCAGCAAGCTTTCCCCGTCGAGTTTCGCGCTTGCCGACCAAAACGCCCCAGTGGGCAGCACGATGAGCTGCTTGCGCGACAGGTCTTGATCGAACTGCGCGAAAAATAAACTGCGCTTGCCGTCCCGGCTGAGCGAATCGCTGCTCGTGCCGCCGACGATCGACACCCCCTGCGGCCCAGCTTGAAACCGATTGGCCCATACGTCTAAGCCGACGTCGATATGCCGTGCGGCCAACAGCTTTCCCGTCTCGGAGATCTTGCTCAGCACCAGCTCGGTCTGATTTTGATCGGGGCGTGAGTCTGTGTGCTCCTCGGTCAGCACATAGTAAGCGTCGCCCTCGCGCAAACAATCCGTCGCCGTGTTTTCGTAATGATCCTTCGCGAAAGGGATGTCCGTCTTCCACACGACGCGGCGCGCGTTCGTATCGACCAGCACCGCCAACGCGCTCGCGTTCGGTACTTCGTCGTGATAGACGAAACCGGCTAGGCAATAGAGACCACCGCCGACAGCCGCGATCGACGACGCAGTGAATGCCGCTGGAACGTCCAAGGCGATGTCGGCTGAAGGTGCCGGCGCGGCAAAGGCATGCCCGCAAACGAGGCTGGCGGACAACTGCAGTACGGCCCAAAGACGGCCGGGAAATTTTCTCATGTCGGTCGCTTGTTCTCTTTTTGATCCTCGTCCGCATCGTTGGCGGCGGACGTCAGCAGGACAGCGCGAATGAGTATATTCGCATCGGACATCCTCGGGCTGCCCCCAGCGACTTCCTTCGGGCCGTTTCGCACCGTCCATCTCGGCAACGGCATCACGATGGACTTCCTGCAAGCCGACGGTCAGCCCGCCTCGCGACATTACGCCTTCCATGTCAGCGAAGCCGAATTCACGGATATCATGGGCCGGATCGAGGCGCGCAAAGTACGCTACTGGGCCGATCCGGGGCAGCAACGCGAAGGCGAAATCGACACGCGCGACGGCGGGCACGGCGCCTATTTCGAGGATCCAAACGGACACCTGCTCGAAATCCTGACGCATCCGTACGGCGGGCATTAAAAGCATGCCCGCCGTCGTTGAGAGGCCCGCCTAACTCGTACGAAAGCGCCATCGGGACAGCCTAACTCACATCGATCGGAATCTTGAGGTACCTCACGCCGTTGCTTTCGGCCTCCGGCATGCGTCCGGCGCGCATGTTCACCTGCACGGACGGCAGCAACAGCGCCGGCATATCCAGCGTTCTGTCCCGTGCCATGCGCATTTCGACGAACGTCGATTCATCGATCCCATCGCGGACGTGTATGTTTTCCGTTCGCTGTTGCGCCACCGTGCTCACGTACTCGACGCGACGGCCGCCCGGCTGGTAGTCGTGGCACGTGAAGAGCTTTGCGTCTCGGGGCAGGCTCAGCACTCTCGCGATGGAACGATACAGTTCGCGCGCGTTGCCTCCGGGGAAATCGCAGCGCGAAGTGCCATAGTCAGGGGCGAACAGTGTATCGCCTACAAAAGCAGCCGTATCCGAGCCGTCCGTCACGACGTAGGTCATGCAGGCCGGCGTATGGCCGGGCGTGTGAAGCGCTTTGATCGTGAGCGTCCCGAGCGAAACGGTGTCGTTGTCTTCCAAAAGCAGATCGAACTCACTGCCATCGCAAGCGAAGCCCGACGTCATATTGAACACGGATCCGAAGAATTTTTGCACCCCGGTCACCCCGGCACCGATCGCGGTACGCCCTCCGACTCTTTCACGCAGATATTGCGCTGCCGAGAGGTGGTCCGCATGGACGTGAGTCTCCAGCAGCCATTGAACCTTCGCTTCCAGCTCACCCACGCGCGCGACGAGCTTGTCGGCACTTTCCGTCCATACGCGTCCCGATTTCGCGTCATAGTCGAGGACGCTATCGATGATCGCGCAGTCGCGCGTCAGCCTGTCGAACAGGATGTAGCTGACTGTCGACGTACGCGAATCGAAATAGCCTTCGATCATCATCGAGGATGCGCTCACGTCGCAGCTCCTACTCGTGCCGCCAAACGAGTCCAGAGCATCCGCGCTCGGCTCCCACTTCGGCAATAGGCTAGAACGGGCTTGGGCAAAGCGTCGAACAAGGCACCGAACGCGTCGACTTGCGCGTCGTCGATATGGCCGGGCGAGATCGGCAGATACCGCGCTTGCATACCCAGTTCGCGCGCAGCTGCGGCAATCTCCTCGAAGGCCGGTTGGTCGGTGCTCTCTGCGTCGGGGCGATTGCAGATCACGGAGCGAAAGCCCGCTTGGCGAATCGCTTTCAGATCGGCGGGTATGATTTGCCGCGAAGCCGAAAACCCACTCGATGCACTTGAGCGGCATTGCTCGATGGCGTGACGGAAACACGAGACCGCGAAGTCGACATCCTGCTGCGTCGTGAAGCGGCCCAAGCTCACACGGACAGTCCGGCTCGCCGCGTCCGCATCCAGGCCGATAGCCGTCAGCACGTGGGACGGTTTGCCCGCGGCCGAGTTGCATGCGGACGTCGACGATACTGCGAGCGCATCGCCAAGCATGAACGGATAAAAGCCGGGCACCTCTACGGTCAAACTCAAGGTGTGCGGGATACGCCGCGCCCGGGCAGCGTTTTGAATGACATCGCCTAGGGCAAGAAGCGAGTCCAACAACCGAGTGCTAAGCGTGCGGATACGCATCGCCTCGCTTTCGAGTTCCGCAGCCGCCACCTCGCATGCGGTTCCCATTCCGACGATCTGATGCGTCGCGAGCGTACCCGAACGCAAGCCGCGCTCGTGTCCGCCGCCGTGCATTTGAGGCGCGATGCGGGCGATGACGTCTGTACGAACATACAGCGCGCCGATGCCTTTGGGCCCATAGACCTTATGCGCCGACATGGACAGCATGTCGATTCCGAGCGCGCGCACATCGATCGGCGTTTTGCCGAGCGCTTGCGCCGCATCGACATGAAGTAGTGCGCCTGCCTGGTGGACGATTCGAGCGATCGCTGCGATGTCCGTCAGCGTGCCAAGCTCGTTACTGACGAGCATGAGCGACACGAGCCCGGTTTCAGGGCCGATCGCGGCCGCTACGGCGTCGGGGGTGATTTCGCCGTCGGGCGTCGGCGATAGATAGGTAACGGAAAAGTCTCGCTTCGAGAGGTTGGCCATCGTATCGAGGATGGCCTTGTGCTCGATGCAGCTCGTCATTAGATGGCGTCGGCCGGTTGCGGCGTCCGCATAGCCCTTCAGCGCGAGATTGTTCGATTCGGTGGCCCCGGACGTCCAAATGATCTCGTCGGCATTCGCGCCAATGAGCGCCGCGACTTGTTCTCGTGCCCGCTCTACCGTTGCTCGCGCCAGCGTACCGGCCGCATGCGACGTCGAGGCGGGATTGCCGAATACACCATCGACACCGAGGCACGCCGTCATCGCTTCGATCACCCGCGAATCCGCGGGGGTGGTGGCTGCATAGTCGAGGTAGTGCAGCCGATGTTGTTCGTTCATGATCCGTTGTTTTCACCCAGGAATGGATGAAATGATACGGTCGCGCCCGAAAAAAATGGCTCCAAAATTGCCCTTGATCTTGGCAAAACGTAGAACTATTTTCTACAAACAGGCTCGTCTGCAGCGACACGGCATCGAAAGGACAGAACGACCCGACGAATCCATTTCGTCGCTCTTGCGCGCATGCCCGGCATGTTGTGCGCAGCGAGCCAAGCCAGCAAGTGGACGCACGCAGTACGCCACCGGCTTCCGGATTGGATCAAAACGAACGTCCAGCCCGTCATTCAGAAAGAACCGGGGGCGTTAAGCCATCGCAGGCTGAGCCGGCCGCCAACGCTTCAACAGCAATGCATTGCTCACCACGCTGACACTGCTCGCCGCCATCGCCGCCCCCGCAATGACGGGACTAAGCACCCCAAAAGCCGATAGCGCGATGCCGACGATGTTGTACGCAAACGCCCAGAAGAGGTTCTGCCGAATCTTGCTCCACGTGCGCCGTGACAGATCGATGGCATCGGCGACCAAGGCCAGATCGCCTCGCATCAGCGTGATGCCGGCCGTATGCATCGCCACATCGGTGCCGGTGGACATCGCAATGCCCACATCGGCGGCCGCCAAGGCGGGCGCATCGTTGATGCCGTCGCCGACCATCGCGACCACTGCCCCGCCCTTCTTCAACGCCGCAATCGTCTCTGCCTTGTTTTCCGGCAACACCTTCGCCACCACCTGATCGATTCCAAGCTGATCTGCTACCGCCTGCGCACTACCGGCGTTGTCTCCCGTTACCATCACCGTCCGGATGCCGAGCGCGTGCAATCGCTGGATCGCCTCGCGGGCTCCAGTCTTGACCAAGTCCCCGAAGGCCAACAGCCCGAGCAAACGCGCTTGGCCGTTCACATCCGCCAACCACGAGACGGTTCCCCCGGCACGCTCGAGTTCCGTCGCACGCGCAAGCAACGGCGATACATCGACGCCCGCTTCTTCCATCAGGCGGGTGCTGCCAAGACGCAAGTCGAGCGATAGTCCGTTGCGCTCCACTGCGGCGGCCATCCCGCGCCCCGCCAGCGCCCGCACCGACTCCGCCGACAAAAGCCTGACGTTCTGTTGTTGCGCTTCGTGCATGACGGCAAGCGCAAGCGGGTGCGAACTGCCATGCTGCACGCTCGCGGCGAGCTGCAACAACAGCTCGGGCTCGACACTCGACGCAGGCACCTGGGCAATGAGCCGCGGCTTGCCTTCGGTAAGCGTCCCCGTCTTGTCGAATGCCACCGTCCGGATGCGATGCGCTATCTCCAGCGCCTCCGCATCCTTGATGAGAATCCCATGCTGCGCACCAAGGCCCGTGCCGGTCATGATGGCCGTCGGCGTGGCAAGTCCGAGCGAACAAGGACATGCGACGACCAGCACCGTCACAGCCACGATGATGGCGTGCTCGATATCGCCTGACGCGATCCACCAGCCGATCAACGTCGCGAGCGCGACCGCGAGCACCGCCGGCACAAAAACGCCAGCCACCTTGTCGACCAGCCGCTGAATGGGCGCTTTCGCCGCCTGGGCGTGTTCGACGAGACGGATGATCCGGGATAGGGCCGTCTCCGCACCGATGGCCGTCGTCGTGATCCGCAACAACCCGTCGCCGTTGATCGAGCCTCCAATCACCGGGGCGCCCTCGTCCTTCATCACAGGCAGGCTCTCGCCTGTGAGCAGCGATTCGTCGAGCTGGCTCGACCCCGCTGCGACGACACCATCGACGGGCACCCGCTCGCCGGGTCGGACCATCACAACGTCGCCGACGCGAACAGCTGACACGGGCACCTCTTGCTCGACGCCGTCATGGAGCAAGCGGGCAGTGCCGGGCCGCAGCGTCTCCAGCGCGCGAATCGCATCCGCGGTATGGCGCTTTGCGCGCGCTTCGAGCCACTTGCCAAGCAGGATCAACGTGATGACAATCGCGGCCGCGTCGAAATAGAGGTTGGGCATCCCACGCGAATCGCGCGCGAGCCACAGGTAGGTGCTGAGACCATAGGCTGCGGACGTGCCGAGTGCGACAAGCACGTCCATGTTGGCCGTACCGGCGCGCACGGCTTTCCAGCCAGCCCGATAGAACCGGGCGCCCAACCAGAACTGGACAGGCGTCGCGAGCAGCCACTGCAGCCACGCCGGCAGCATCGTGTGTCCACCAAACGGCGCTGCGATCATCGGCACCAAAAGCGGTGCAGACAAGAGCGCAGCAACCGCAACGGGCCACGCCTCGGCCCAGGGGCTCGACTGGGATCGCGGCGCCTTGCCGGTCTCGGGTAGGCGCGCCCGATAACCTGCCCGCTCCACGGCTGCCATCAACTGCTGGGGCTGCGCCGCGCCTGTGAGCATCCGTATCGATACGCGCTCGGTGGCCAGATTCACGTTCGACGACACGACCCCCGGCACACGGCCGATCGCTTTTTCGATGCGCGAGGCACACGACGCACACGTCATTCCCTCGACGATGAGTTCGATTTCGCTCTCGCGAGCCTGATAGCCGGCCTTAGCGACTGCGGCTGTGAGCGACTCGGGGCGCAACTCGGGCGCCGCCTCGACGCTCGCCGATTCGGTTGCGAGGCTTACGCTTGCGTGCCGCACACCCGGCACTTTCGCCAACGCCTTTTCCACGCGGGATACGCACGATGCGCACGTCATGCCATCGACGCCGATCATCCACTTGCGGCTCGCCTCGGGCACCGCTGCAAGTTCGGTGGAACTCTGATTCATGATCTATCTCCATCTTCGATATTTGAATTCTGAACCCTCCAATGATGGGAATGTCAAGCGTTGGCCCCGCGATCATGGATGCCGGCTACGAGATTACCGGCGGGCGGACATAGGCTGCGCGCCCCTTCATCCGCGGCAACTATCGCTGCCGCGCAGTTTTTGCGCGCCTGCTGCGGGAGCCGGGTGATCTACGAGCTTTTTCGCAGCGCGCGACAGATCGCATCTCAGGCGAGAAGCTTGCGGCGCTCGTGGCATGGCGCTCTCGGTTGCGGCTCCGCGTCTTGCCTTGAGCCGACTGTAACGCCTCGATACTTTCGGAGGATTAGCAGATGTCACACCTATTACCGCGCGCACCCGTTCCCGCCCTCGAAGTGGCACTCACGAACGGGTCTTCCTGGAAGCTTGGCGAGCGCGAGCCGTCGCAGTTCACGATGATCGTCTTCTATCGGGGCTATCACTGCCCCGTTTGCAAAATGTACATCGCCGAACTCGAAGCCAAGCTCGATGAGTTCGCCACGCGTGGCGTGGACGTCGTTGCAATCAGCAGCGATACCGAAGAGCGGGCACAGCAAAGCTGCAAACAGTGGGGGCTGACGAAGCTCGCGGTCGGCTATGGTTTCCCGGTTGCCAAGGCGCGCGAATGGGGACTTTTCGTCTCGCGCGCCATCAAGGAATCGGAGGCCGCGGAGTTCTTCGAGCCCGGCCTCTTTTTGATCAAGCCCGATCGCACGCTGTACGCCTCGTCCGTCAATTCGATGCCGTTCGCGCGCCCGCATTTCGGGGACGTGCTCAATGCGGTCGATTTCGTCGTCAAAAATAACTATCCGGCTCGCGGAGAGGCTTGAATTTAATGGGCGAGAGTGCGGCGGATCAGTTCGTCGCGCCAGTACGCCGGAAGGAGACGCACATGACGAATGCCTCGCTGATTCTGAAGGCCATTGTGATTGTCCTCGCGATTATCGGTCTTATCGCCCTACTGGGCGTTGCCGGCATGGCCGTCATGCACTTCAGCATGATGCATGGAATGCATGGAATGTGACGGCGATGCTCGGCACGCGAGCGTTCGAAGCGTCCGCAGGATTTTCATCGCGCAAGGTATAGCGTAGTTGCCAGAGCATCGAAGACCGGATCGATCCTCGTCGTCAGCGGCTCATCCCGCGCAACAGGACAGCTGCGTCACATCCTTCGAGAAGGTCTGCGCCGCGAGCTTCAGCCCTTCGACCATCGTCAGGTACGGGAACAACTGATCCGCCAGCTCCTGGACCGTCATGCCTGCCCGGATCGCAATGGCCGCTGTCTGGATCAGTTCGCCCGCTTCCGGGGCCACCGCCTGCACGCCGATCAACCGGTCGCTGCCCTCCTCGACCACCAGCTTGATGAAGCCGCGGGTGTCGAAATTGGCGAGCGCGCGCGGCACGTTGTCGAGCGTGAGCAGCCGGCTGTCGGCTTCGATCCCTTCGTGATGCGCTTGCGCCTCGCTGTAGCCCACGGTGGCAACCTGCGGGTCGGTGAACACCACGGAGGGCATCGCGGTCAGGTCGAGGACAGCGTCTCCGCCGGTCATGTTGATCGCCGCCCGGGTGCCGGCCGCCGCCGCGACATAGACAAACTGCGGCTGATCGGTGCAGTCGCCCGCGGCATAGATGTGCGGCACGCTGGTACGCATGCCCCTGTCGATCACGATGGTGCCCTGCGCGTTGACCGCCACGCCCGCGGCGTCCAGGCCCAGGCTGCGGGTATTGGGCGTTCGGCCGGTCGCGACCAGCACCCGGTCGGCCCGCAGCTCGCCGTGTTCGATGGCGAGCACGAATTCGCCGTTCTCGTGCGCCACGCGGCTGGCCTGCGTGTGCTCGCGCACATCGATGCCCTCGGCGCGCAGCGCAGCCGCGAGCGCTTCGCCGATCGCCGGGTCTTCGCGCAAGAACAGCGTGCTGCGCGCGAGGATCGTCACCTCACTGCCGAGGCGCGCGAAGGCCTGCGCCAGTTCCACGGCCACCGCCGATGAGCCGATCACCGCCAGCCGCTCCGGCAGCGTATCGCTCGCCAGGGCCTCCGTCGAGGTCCAGTACGGCGTGTCTTTCAGACCAGGGATCGGGGGGACGGCTGGACTTGCGCCGGTCGCGATCAGGCAGCGGTCGAACGCCACTTCCTGCTCGCCTCCTCCGGTCAGCCGAACGGTCAGGCTCCGGTTGTCCAGGAAACCCGCTTCGCCGCGCAGCACCGTGATGGATGGATGACCGGTCAGAATGCTCTCGTACTTGGCGTGCCGCAGCTCGTCGACACGCGCCTGCTGCTGAGCCAGCAGCCGGTCGCGCAGGATTGCTGGCCGTGTTGCCGCGATGCCCTCGTCGAACGGGCTTGCCTGCCGCAAGTGGGCGATATGGGCCGCGCGAATCATGATTTTCGACGGCACGCAGCCGACATTGACGCAGGTGCCGCCGATTGAGCCGCGCTCGACGAGGGTCACGCGCGCACCTCGCTCGACAGCCTTGAGCGCTGCCGCCATCGCGGCCCCGCCGCTGCCGATCACGGCGACGCGCAGCGGCGGTTCGCCGGCATCGTGCTTCGCTCCCGCGCGTAGCGAGTCCCGTGCTTTGTCGCAGGTCATGCCGGTGATTTTCAACTCGATCATGCAAAAATTCCTACGTCGTTGTGCCGGCGCGTGTTGCCTAACGCTTGACGCTCGACGGATAACCGGCGTTTTTCGTTGCGCTGGTGAGCGCCGCGACGTTGGTTTTCGTATCGTCGTACGTGACGACCGCCTCGCGCTTCTCGAAAGCGACATCGACTTTGCTGACACCCTCAACCTTGGAGAGCGCCGCCTTCACGGTGATGGGGCAGGCTGCGCAGGTCATGCCGGGCACGGACAGCGCGACGGTCTTCACCGCGGCCCAGGCAGGGGTGCTGAGGACAGTAGTCAGGACGGCCAGGGTAACAAGTCTCTTCATGAACATCACCTTTCAGTAGAACAAGGGCAGGACGTAGGGAAAACCGACAGCAATCAGCACCAGCCCAACCACGACCCAGAAAATGATCCTGTAGGTGGTGCGCACCTGAGGCACCGCGCACACCTCGCCCGGTTGGCAGGCGTGTGCGGGACGAAAGATCCGGCGCCCCGCGAGAAACAATGCGAGGAACGCCACGGCGATGAAGACGGGGCGATACGGCTCCAGCACCGTCAGATTGCCGATCCAGGCCCCGCTGAACCCCAGTGCGACCAGCACCAGCGGCCCTAGGCAGCAGGTCGAGGCGAGAATGGCTGAGATACCGCCGGCGGCGAGCGCGCTGCGACCGTTCTTCGGTTCCTTCCCGGGTTCCACCGGCATCGACGCCTCCTGTTCAGACGATTGGACGATGAGGTAAGCTTATTTCCGTAGTCAAGTACGGAGTCAAGCGCCATGTCCAACGATCCGCAAAGCCTGACCATCGGGGCCTTGGCCAAGGCGGCCAACGTCAACGTGGAAACCATCCGGTTTTATCAGCGCAAGGGGCTACTGCCCGAACCGGACAAGCCGTACGGTGGAATTCGTCGCTATTGCCAAGCCGACGTCGCGCGGGTGCGTTTCGTCAAATCGGCCCAGCGGCTCGGGTTCAGCCTGGATGAGGTCGCGGATCTGCTTAAGCTAGAAGACGGCACGCACTGCAATGAGGCGAGCAGCCTCGCCGAGCGCAAGCTCGGCGACATACGGATGAAGCTCGCGGACCTCGCGCGAATGGAGTCCGTGTTAGCTCAACTGGTATGCGCATGCCATGCGCGCAAAGGCAACGTTTCCTGCCCGCTGATCGCATCGATTCAACAAGCGCCATAGCGGGGATAGCGGCTCTTTACGCGATGCTAATGCGGGACATCGTTGAGCAGACGGTTGATCTCCTCTGCGATGACATCCGGATGATCCTCGGGGGTGAAATGCCTCGCCCCGTCAATGCGCCGAAGCGGCGCGCGAAGGTCGCGCGCAAAGCGCTCGCCGTATTCGACTTTCTGGAACATGTCGCCCGCGCCCCATACAACTCGGGCTGGGACGTTCAGTTGCGAAAGCTTGTCCGCGACGGCAAGCGTATCCGTGGTCGAGAGGGATTCGACCTCGCGGATAAATGCGTCCGCGCCGCCGTGGTGAACATAGTGAGGCCAGTGCATGTCGAACGCCTCATCGGCGTCATCGCTGCGGTCGTGGCCGCGGGAAATGAAAGTGCGGAAGATCAACTCGAATACAGCGTCGGGAAGATGCCTGACTACGGGAGCGAGCGTTTGCATCAACTTGACGCTGGGGATCGGCCAGGAATCATATCCGATGGCATTAGTGAGAAGCAGCCCCGCGCAGGTCTCCGGATAACGAATCGCGGCAATATGAGCGACACCGCCGCCCAAATCGTGACCCACGAACACCGCCCGGTCGATGGCAAGATGGCGGAGCCAACTGACTAAATAATCGGCTTGGCGACCGACTGAGATATCCCGGCCTCGGCCCTCCGGAATAGATTCACCGTAACCGACCATCTCCCAGGCCAGACAACGCGCACCGACGACGCGCGGTATTACCTTCCGCCAGAGCGAGGGACACGTCGGAATGCCATGGATCAAGACCAAGGGCGTACCTTGCCCCTCTTCCTCCCATCGCATCGAGATGCCGTCAACGACAGCGCTATTGGATCGCATCAGAGTCTCCTGCAAACGTCGGCGTACTGCGGGCGTTTAGAGTGGCCGTCTGGTTTCCGTTCGGGTTGCCAGCCGTTGGATGATTGCTTGCTCGGCATACAGACCGGCTCGAAGCATGCCATGTGCCCGCTGCGGTGAAGCCGCCGCCCCTCGACGGCTGACATGGGAAACGGGGGATAGGAAGTCACGACGTCCCGCATTCGCGGTGTAGTCCCTTAGTGCCTTTATCGGTTAGCAACGAGTATCGCGGCCCGGAACTTGCGGCAGAGCATCGACTGCCCGCCGCCTGCGAACCCGGAAGGATGGCTCGGCGCGATGCCGCTGAAGCGTGAAGGAGCTCCCATGGATAGGCAATACGATGTAGCAATCGTCGGAACCGGAACCGCCGCTTCTGTCACGGCGAGCTTGTGCCGTGCGGGTGGCCGGAGCGTGGCTGTCATGGACCACCTGCCGTTTGGCGGCACATGCCAATTGCGCGGCTGCGACCCGAAAAAAGTCTTGGTCGGCGCAGCCGAGGCGATTGACCACCTGGCCCGCATGCAAGGCAAGGGCGTGGATGCGGAAAAGCCGTCCATGCGCTGGCACGACCTGATCCGATTCAAGCGCTCCTTTACGGACCCGGTCCCGTCGATGAAGGAAGAAACCTTTACCAAGAACGGGATCGACTTTTTCCATGGCAGCGCCGAGTTCCGAGGCACGAACACCCTCTCGATCGGAGAAGAAACCCTGCAGGCGCGCTTCGTCGTGCTGGCTGCCGGTGCGATACCCAAGCCGCTCGATATTCCCGGTGCAGAGCATGTCATCGATAGCACCCGGTTTCTCGAACTCGAGCAACTCCCCCACCGGATCGGCCTGCTTGGAGGCGGCTACATCGCCGCCGAGTTTGCGCATATAGCGGCGCGCGCCGGCGCGAAGGTAACTATCTTGCAGCGAGGAGACAGGCTGCTTCCTCGATTCGAAGCAGAGCCCGTTGGCTGGCTGATGAAGAAATTCGCCGAAGTGGGGATCGACGTTCGCATGAACACGAACGTTACCCGGATAGAACGGCGAGGCGACGAAGTGTCCGTCACGGTGGCTTCCGGCGGCAAAGAAGAACTCGTTTCGTTCGATGTCCTCGTGCACGCGGCTGGGCGCGGCCCCGATCTGTCCAGGCTGAAACTGGACGCCGCGGGCATCGCAGTGGAGCACGGCAGCATCAAGCTCAATGATTACCTGCAAAGCGTGACGAACCCTGCGGTTTATGCGGCGGGCGATTTTGCCGCCAAGGGCCCCCCGCTGACGCCTGTGGCCAGCCATGACGCGCACGTCGTCGCGGAAAACATTCTTCACGGCAATCGGCGCATGCCCAATTACGAAGGCGTGCCCAGCGTCGTCTTCACCATTCCTCCGCTTGCGGCGGTTGGGCTGACGGAAAAAGCCGCGCGCGAACGTCAACTGAAATTCCGGGTGCAACAGCAAAACGCCGAGGGCTGGTATACGGCCCGCCGCGTCGGGGAAACGGTCTACGGCTTTAAGGTGCTGATCGAAGAAGGGACCGACAAAATCCTGGGCGCACATTTGGTCGGCCCCAACGCCGAAGAAGTCATCAACGTGTTCGCGCTCGCAGTCCGTCAAGGCCTTAACGCCGAAGCGTTGAAATCGACCATCTTCGCCTATCCGACCGGCGCTTCCGACATTGGTTACATGCTGTGACCCAGTTGCATGCGAGGCACGCAATGAGCGGGCATTCTTCGAAGCCGTTGGAAGGTCAAACTGCACTCGTGACGGGGTCGAGTTCCGGCATCGGCGCAGCAATTGCACGGAAGCTCGGCAGAAGCGGCGCCGCCGTCTGCGTCAACTTTCGTAGCAGCGCCGATGCCGCAAACGAGGTTGTACATTCCATCATCGCGGATGGCGGGCAAGCGTTTGCCGTTTGCGCGGATGCAGCCGACGAATCGGCCGTGCACAGGCTGTTCGCCGAATGCCTTGCTCGGTTCGGCCGCCTGGACATCCTAATCGCCAACGCAGGTATTCAGCGCGACGGACCGACTGCCGACATGACGCTCGAGCAGTGGCGCACGGTAATCGATGTGAACCTGACGGGCTATTTCTTAGCCGCACGCGCGGCAATCCGTCAATTCGTGCGGCAGGGTGTCGATCCGAGTCTCTCCCGTGCCGCCGGGAAGATCGTTTTTATCAGCTCCGTCCACGAGCTGATACCGTGGGCCGGGCATATCAACTATGCCGCCGCTAAAGGCGGCATCTCGCAGTTGACGAAGACGCTCGCGCAAGAGGTCGCGCCAAAACGCATCCGTGTCAACGCGATCGCGCCAGGAGCCATCAAGACGAACATCAATCGAGAGGCATGGGAGCAACCCGAGGCGTTGGACCGACTGTTGCAGTTGATTCCCTACAACAGGATCGGGGAGGTGGACGACGTGGCTGAAGCGGCGGCTTGGTTGGCATCGGATGCCGCCGACTATGTAGTCGGCTCGACGCTCTTTGTCGACGGCGGTATGGCGCTGTATCCGGGTTTTGCGAAAGGCGGATAACAGGCCATCAGCCAACGCTGCTAGACGCACAACAGCGAAATCCTACGAACATGTCGCTGCGGTGAGGCAGGTAGAAATTCCGGTATCGAGGATGCTGCATGCGGCCGCGCGTGACGAACGAGCCGCCGCGCACCGAACGATGCGTACCGAACCACGGCGCCGAATATTCCTGATACGGATCGGCCGAAAATCCGGCATAGGGTTCGAAAGCATCGGCCGTCCATTCCCAGACGGCCCCGCCCCACCGGATCAAATCATGCGAGGCCGCATATTCCCATTCCGCTTCCGTTGGCAGGCGCCGGCCGGCCCAGCGGCAATAGGCCTGCGCTTCGTAAGCATTGACGTGGCACACCGGTCTGTCCGGCGGCAGCGGCACCCACTCGCCGAACCAGCGCAGTTCCCATTGCCTCGCGCCGCCTTTCGCCGGCCGCCAGCGAGCCGGATGCGTGAGCCGGCTCTGCTGCAGCCACGCAAGACCGGCATCGGACCACCATTGCCGATCGCGGTAGCCGTCGTCCGCGACGAATTCCGCGAAAGCCGCATTGCTCACGCACTCACGGTCGATCAGGAACGGTGGCACCTGAACTCGATGCGCCCACTTCTCGTTGTCGAACACGAATCCGTCGCCCTCTGGCGCTCCCATCGAGAATGCATCGCCGCCCGCCCGGGCCGATTCCGCCTTCGGCTGAACGGCAGGCATGCAGATCGGCGCATGCAACGGATAATCCAAGGTCTGGCGCATGTAGCTCAGCGCCTCGGCGTGCATGTCCTCGTGGAATAACGCGAGCCGGAAGAAATAAAGCGCATCGTCGGTATCGTCCGATGCTTCGAGGGCGGTGAGAACGCGCTCGAGCACGCCGCCGACATAATCGCGCACCTCGGCGAGCGAAGGCAGCGCAAGATGCCAGCGATCCTGGTGAGCGACACGCATGGAATCGAAGAAGCGGTCGGCGTCCGCCCGCATCGAAGGCAGCGTGGCTGTCAGCCGGCCGTCCTCGGTGGGACGCGGATCCCTCAGCACCCAATACTCGGTGAACCACGCAATATGCGCATACTCCCACAAGGGCGGATTAATTCCCGGATCGTAGCGGACCTGCCATTGGGACGGCGACAGATCCTGAAGAATCTCCCAGGTGCGCCGGTGCGAGTCAAGAAATGCGTCGGACAGCGCAAACTTGTTTATGCTTCTCGCTGCCACTCCCTCAGACCAGATCGTCATGCGCCCTCCTAAGGCTACCGTCGCGATTATCAGCCCTGCACTTCGGAAAGCCAATAACGGCAACTGGCAAACCGCCCGTCGCTGGGCGCGCTTTCTGCGCGGGGAGTACGATGTCAGGCTGGCCGCCGAATGGACCGACGAGCGCGGCGGCGATGCGCCCGCGTCGATGATCGCCTTGCATGCGCGACGGTCCGCCGATTCCATTGCGAGGTTCGCCGAAACGTACCCGGAACGCCCGCTGGTGGTGGTGCTGACCGGGACCGATCTGTACCGCGATATCCGCAGCGATGCGTCCGCGCAGCGTTCGCTCGAATTCGCCAGCCACCTGGTGGTGCTGCAGGACGAAGGGCCGAACGAGCTGTCCGCCGCGCATCGCGCCAAGTGCCGGGTGATCTACCAGTCGGCCCCCGCATTCCACGCGGCGGCGGCGGCTCGGGACGCCTTCGATGTCGTGCTGGTGGGTCACATGCGTGCGGAGAAAGATCCGTTGACCCCGATGCGGGCCCTCGCCCTGCTTCCCGACGATTCGCGCATACGCCTGACCCACATCGGCAGCGCGCTCGACGCCGAATTCCTGCGAGCGGCACAGGCGCTGCAGGCGCACGCGTGGCCGACGATGCGGCGCTATGTCTGGCTGGAGAATCTGCCGCACGCCGAGACGCGGCGGCGCATCGCGCAGGCGCAGGCCATGGTCGTTTCCAGCTTGATGGAAGGCGGGGCGAACGTCATCATCGAGGCCGTTACCAGCGGCGTGCCCGTGCTGGCGAGCCGGATCCCGGGTAACGTCGGCATGCTCGGCCGCGACTACGACGGATACTTCCCGCCAGGCGACATCGCGCAACTGACGCTGCTGCTCGAGCGCGCGAGCCGCGACGGCGCTTTCTTGGAACGCCTGCGGCAGCAGTGCGCGCAACGGGCGCCGGCATGGGCGCCAGCACGAGAACGTGCGGAAGTGATTAAACTGGTCGCCGACGCGATGTCGTCGACCTAACCAGGAGTCAACGTGGATCAGCCAGATACCGGAAAAATCAAGCTCACCGCCTTTTCCCACGGCGGCGGATGCGGATGTAAAATCGCGCCCGCCGTGCTCTCCGAGATTCTGAAGAATGCGACCCGCCTCCCGCCGCCGGCCGCGCTGCTAGTCGGCAGCGAGACCAGTGACGATGCGGCGGTCTACCGGCTCAACGACAATCAAGCGTTGATCGCCACCACCGACTTCTTCATGCCCGTGGTCGACGATCCGTACGATTTCGGGCGTATCGCTGCCACCAATGCCATCTCCGACGTCTATGCGATGGGCGGAACCCCGATCCTGGCGCTGGCGCTGGTCGGCATGCCCATCGACAAATTGCCGATCGGGGTCATCGCGAAGATCCTCGAGGGGGGTGAATCGATGTGCGCCGAGGCCGGCATTCCGATCGCCGGCGGCCATACGATCGACTCCGTCGAACCGATCTACGGGTTGGTGGTGCTCGGCCTCGTGCATCCAGATCGGATCAAGAAGAACAATGGCGCCAAGCCTGGCGACAAGCTGATCCTCGGCAAGCCGCTGGGTGTGGGTGTGTTGTCCGCCGCGGTAAAAAAAGACAAGCTCGATGCGGCCGGCTACCAAGAGCTGATCGCTTGCACCACCAAACTCAATACGCCAGGACGGCTGCTGTCCGACATGCCGGGCGTGCACGCGCTAACCGATGTGACGGGATTCGGCCTGCTCGGCCACCTGCTGGAACTGTGCCGCGGCTCGGGCCTCGGTGCAAGGCTCGCCATGGAGCGCGTTCCGCTGCTGGCGCGCGTCGAGAGCCTAGTGGCTGCCGGGATGGTGACGGGCGCCTCGGCGCGCAACTGGGTCAGCTATGGCAACGAGGTGGATCTGTCCGCGTCGATCACGCCAGGCCAGCAAGCGCTGCTGACCGATCCGCAGACGAGCGGGGGCCTGCTGGTGTCGTGTGCTCCGGCGGCCGTCGACGAGATCTTGGAGATCTTCCACCGCGAAGGCTTTGCTCATGCCGCCGTGATCGGCGAAATGACCGCGGGTCCCGCCCGGGTAGCAGTAGCGTAGCCGTCCATCGCACCTTTCACGCTTCCAACATTCGACACCGCCAGCCATGCCGTTCAACCTTATCCCGCGTTTTCTCAAGCGCGCCGCTGCAATTGCCCTGCTTGGCGTTGCCTGTCTTCCGTCCGTGCGGGCGGATGAGGGCG
Source organism: uncultured Burkholderia sp. (assembly GCA_964425025.1). Taxonomy (GTDB): domain Bacteria; phylum Pseudomonadota; class Gammaproteobacteria; order Burkholderiales; family Burkholderiaceae; genus Trinickia. The sequence continues at coordinate 18,793 of CAYRLJ010000021.1, forward strand.
TGCTGAGAGTCTCGGCCATTCCCGATGAGGCGCCGACCGAGCTGCAGCGCAAGTTCGCGCCGCTCGGCAAGTATCTGGAGAAGGAAACCGGGATGAAAGTGGAGTTCGTGCCTGTCACGGACTACGCCGCCGTGGTCGAGTCGCTGGCCACCGGCAAGATCGACATGGCATGGCTCGGCGGCTTCACCTACGTGCAGAGCAAGATCCGCACGCACGGCGCCACCGTCCCCATCGTCCAGCGGCAGGAAGATGCGACATTCACGAGCAAGTTCATCACCGCCAACCCCGCGATCAAATCGCTGACCGATCTCGAGGGGCGCACTTTTGTGTTCGGTGCGCCTTCGTCGACTTCAGGCCATCTGATGCCGCGCTACTTCTTGCTGCAGGCCGGCATCGATCCGGACAAGGATTTCAAAACCGTCGCCTATTCGGGTGCGCACGATGCGACGGCCGCGTTCGTGCAGTCCGGCCGGGCCGACGCCGGCGTGCTCAATGCGTCGGTCTGGGACAAGCTCGTGGAGCAACACAAGGTCGATCCCGGCAAGGTCCGGGTATTCGCCGTCACGCCCCCGTACTACGACTACAACTGGACCGTGCGCGGCGGCCTCGATCCGGCGTTGCGCAAGAAGCTGACCGACGCGTTTCTCCGCCTCGACCCGCGCAATCCCGAGCAGAAGGAGATCATGGCGTTGCAGCGGACCGTCAAATACATTGCCACCAAGCCGGAGAACTATGCCGGCGTCGAGGCTGCGGCGCGCGCCGCGGGCCTGGTCAAGTGAGTTTCCGGCTCGACGCCGCCGGCATCAGCTACCCGAACGGCCAGCGGGCGCTCAGCCGCATCGCGTTGTCGGCGGGCAGCGGCGAGCGCATCGCGCTCATCGGCCCCTCGGGCGCCGGCAAGACCTCCATGCTGCGCTTGCTGGCAACATCGCTGCGGCCGAGCGAGGGCCGCGTCGATGTGCTCGGGCTCAGCCCCTGGGGCTTGTCCGCGGCGCGCCTGCGGCAGTTGCGCTGCCGCATCGGCATGGTGCACCAGAGCCCGCCGATGCCGCCGCGCCAGCGCGTGGTCACCGCCGTTCTTGCCGGACGCCTCGGCGTCTGGCAAGGTTGGAAATCCCTCCTCTCGCTGATCTACCCCGCAGACATTGCCGGCGCCAGCGAGCAGCTCGCGCGCCTCGAGCTCGCCGACCGCCTGTTCGACCGCTGCGACCAGCTGTCAGGCGGCCAACTGCAGCGCGTGGGTATCGCGCGCGTGCTGTATCAGTGCCCGGAGCTGATCCTGGCGGACGAACCGGTCTCGGCAATGGATCCCGCGCTGGCCAATCTTGCGTTGAGCGAACTGTGCAAGCAAGCCGCGACGCGCTCCGCGACGCTGATCGCCAGCCTGCATGCGGTCGATCTCGCGCTGCGCTGGTTTCCCCGTATCGTCGGCCTGAAATCCGGCGAGATTGCCTTCGATCTGCCGGCCGGGCGCGTCAGCGATGCGCTGTTGCGTGAGCTCTACGCGTCCGAGAGCGAGTCGCCGCCGGTGCAGGACAGCGATGCGTTTCCCGTTGCCCCGGCTGGCCGCACCTGGCCAAGGGCCGCTTGCCGATGATCGCCCACCCTCGCGATCCGCAGGCGCTGCGGCGGGCGAGCGGCCTGGTTCTGTCGCTGCTCCTGCTGTGGCCCCTGCTGACGCTGTCCCGATTCAGCCCGTCGGCGCTGTTCGATGCCGGCAACCTGAAGATCATGGGCAGCTTCCTGCGCCATTTCCTTCCTCCGCAAGTGTCGGCGGAGTTTCTCGGTTATGCCGTGAAGGCAACGCTCGAGACACTGGCGATCGCCACCGCGGGGATCGCCGTCGCGTTCGTCGTCGCCGCACCGCTTGCGGTCGCGATGACGAGCAGCCTGTCGATTTCACGGATCGGTCCCGGGCCGGGGCACCGGCTGCGTGCGGCATTTCGCGTCGGCGTGCGCGGCATCGTGCTGCTGCTGCGCGGGGTACCGGAACTGGTTTGGGCGCTGGTGTTCGTCCGCGCGCTCGGCCTCGGCGCATCGGCAGGCGTGCTGGCGCTCGGCGTCACGTACGGCGGCATGCTGGCGAAGGTCTATGCGGAAATCCTCGAATCCATCGACAAGCGCGCGGCGCACGCGCTGCTCGGCGGCGGCAGCGGTCGCGTGTCGGCGCTGTTCTACGGGCTCCTGCCGAATGCGGCGCGGGAACTCGTTTCATACACCGTCTATCGCTGGGAGTGCGCGATTCGCGCGTCGGTGGTGATGGGCTTCGTCGGTGCCGGCGGGCTCGGTCAGTTGATGGATCAGGCGATGAAGATGCTAGATGGCGGCGAAACCGCGACGATCCTGCTCGTCTTCCTGTTGCTGGTGCTGCTGGCGGACGCGCTCAGCGCCCGGTTGCGCAACCTGCTGGTCTGAACCATGGCGAACCGCGCCCAAGCCGTCCAGGTCTGCCTGCGCTGTGTGCTCACCGCGATGGCGGTCGCCGTCGCGGTGGCGGGCAGCTTCGCGTACCTGTCGCTCGATTTTGGTCATATTGTGTCCGTCGACGCGGCCGGCCAGATGCTGCGCTTCCTGCTCTCCTTCTTCCCGCCGGAAGTGTCGCCCGGTTTCCTGTCGAAAACGGGCAGCGGCATGCTCGAGACCTTCGCGATCTCGGCCGTCGGCACGCTCTGCGCGGCGATCCTCGGCTTCGTGCTGGCGCTGCCGGCGTCCGGCCTGTACGGCGCGGCGCTGCGCACGCTGTCGCGCTTCCTGTTGAACCTGCTGCGCTCGATCCCCGAGCTCGTATGGGCGACATTGACCGTGCTCGCAGCCGGCCTCGGGCCATTTGCCGGCACCCTTGCGCTCGCGCTGCATACGGCCGGCGTGCTCGGCCGCCTGTTTGCCGAAGCGCTGGAGAATGCGCCGGCCGCTCCCGCTCGTGCGCTGACGGAATCTGGCGCCCGCGCCGCACTCGCTTTCGTGTATGGGACGCTGCCCTGCGTACGGCCGCAGTTCATCGCGTACGTCATGTACCGCTGGGAAACGAACATCCGCATGGCCGCGATCCTGGGTTTCGTCGGCGCAGGCGGGCTCGGGCAAATGCTGTACTTCGAGCTTTCGCTGTTCCGTCTGCCGCAGGCTTGCACGGTCATCCTCGCGATGCTCGCGCTTGCCGCCATCGTCGACACGGCCAGCGCGATCCTGCGCCGCGCGAATGTGTCGACGAATTGAAGCCGGGGACGGGTTCGCGGCTTGCGCGTTCGGTCTGGGCATTGGGCTCATTGAGCCCATTGACGAAAGGAGGACGAAATCAAAGGCGAGTTCGCGTTCAGCTAAACGCGCGAGCACATCGGCGCTGTCGCCAGTTTTCTCTTGACCCCGGAGTACGCTCCAAGCGTCTAGCATGGCAACGATCGAAAAGGCGTTGGGCAAACTGATCGCCATCTGCACGGCCGAGGAGCTGCCGTTGGACGACTGTCCGATTCTCTCAGCGCTAGAGTCCAGCGTTGCCGATGTTTCTCACCATTCACGCTAATCCGGACGACTGCAGCTCATAGCCAACCAATATGGCGCATGATGCGACACTGACCGCGCCCGAGCATGCAGCCGGTAGGCGGCACGCTCGGCGAACACTCGCTTAACTCACTTTGTAGGCGGCAAATCGCTCGTCGACCTGAGTCGCGAACGCGTGGTTGCTGTAGTTGCTCAACGTTTTGACCGCAATGGCGAGCACGATATAGAGCAGATCGCGCTCTTCATACCCGGCTTCGAGAAACGCTTTAACGACGGCGGCGCTCGGCTGTCCGCGGCTTTCCACCATCTCCCGGCTGGCGGCGTACAACGCGGCCAGCTTTGCGTCGGCGATGGGCTGCTGTTCGCGTATCGCCTGCAAAACGTCTTTCGGCACGCCGGACATCTTATCGGCGATCATGCTGTGCGCGGCCATGCAGTAATCGCATCCGTTCGATTGACTGATGGCCAGGAACACGACTTCCTGCTCAGCGGACGACAGCCCGGATTCGTTGCGAAACAACGCGTAGCCATGCAAATAGGTACTCAACACAGCCGGCGCGTTTGCCATGTTGGCGTACATGTTCGGGATGAAGCCTACCTGTTTCAAAGCGACGTCAAGCACTTCCTTTTGCCGATCATGCGCAGTGGCATGGTCGATGGGCTGCAGATCGTTGATGTAAGGTGCTGCGGACATAAGCTGTGCTCCTGAAAGGCCGTTGAGAATGAATCCTTCTGCGCGGCGCGGCGGCACCGGGACGAGTGCCTGACGCGATGTTCGATCGTATGCTCGACAGCGCCGCTGCAATTGCCTGCAAGTCTCGTTCGGTTAGCCGCGCGTCTCGGATTTCGACGTTGATGCCAACGGTGCTTTGAATACCATTAACATGACCGCTCGTATCGTTTTAGACCGATGGACACATTAACGGCTCTGCTGACCCGCTTTTCCATGAGCGCTGGGGTGTTTTATGCCGGCGGGATCTGCGGCGTCCATGTCTTTCACGAAGATTCGTCGGCAGGGCATATCCACCTGGTCAAGCGCGGCCCAGTCCAGCTTATCGGGCTCCGACAGGAGGTGATCGAGATCGCCGAGCCTACGATTGTCTTTCTGCCCCGCCCCGATACGCATCGCTTGGTTGCGGATGAGGCGGCGGGGGCCGACGTGGTGTGTGGCACGGTTCGATTTGTAGGCGGAACGAAAAACGCCATCACAGACTCGCTTCCTGCGCTTGTCTTAGTCGAGCTTGCGGCCCTTCCAGGAGCGGGGGCCTTACTAGACTTGATGTTCGAAGAAGCCTTTTCCGATTGGCGTGGCCGTCAGGCGGCATTGGATCGGCTTTGCGAAGTGCTGATGATCCGCTTGCTTCGCTACTGCATCGATCAGGGATTGACACACGGTGGAACCCTGGCTGGGCTCGCCGACCGGCGCATCGCGAAAGCGCTGATCGCCATCCATGAAGATGCGGCGCGCCAATGGCAGTTGTCGGACATGGCAGCGACGGCGGGCATGTCGCGGGCGCGCTTTGCCGTTCGCTTCCGGGAGATCACGGGCGAGACGCCCGCCGACTACTTGGCCTCGTGGCGCCTCATTACTGCGCAGAGCTTGTTGAAACGCGGCGTACCGATCAAGCACATCGCCGGCGACGTCGGCTACGGTAGCGCGAGCGCATTGACCCGGGCTTTCGTCCGCAAACTCGGCTGCTCACCCAGCGAATGGATCAAGGGTGCCTAGGGAGCGTGGATCCCCTTCAATGCGCCTTCGATTTCTTTCAGAAAGGTGTCAACGCCGATCGGTTTGGTGATGTATCCATCGAAGCCGCTCGCGAAGATCTTCTCTCGGTCTCCTTTCATCGCCAGTCCAGTGAAGGCATAAATCGGGATGTCGGATGTTCTAGCGCCGGATTTCAGATGACAGGCGGCCGCCAACCCATCCATCCCGGGCAACTGGATATCGAGGAGGATCAGATCGGGGCGCTCGTCGTGAGCCAGCTTAATCCCTGCCTCTGCACGATCCGCCTCTAGAACGACGTGTCCAGCCTTGTTCAACAGGAAGCGGGCGAGCTTCATGTTGGCCGGGTTATCCTCGATGACCAGTATCGTCGCCATCCCTACATTGTCCGGATGGGCAGCCATACGATGAATTCCGAGCCTCGGCCGACGCAACTGCCAACCGCCAACGCACCGCCATGCAGTTCAACCAATTGCTTGACAAGCGCGAGCCCAAGACCCGTGCCGCTATAGCGACGCGCCAAGCTGCTGTCGAGTTGGACGAAAGGTTGGAACAGCCGCGGCAACTCGTTCGCTTCAATACCGATGCCGGTGTCAATCACTCCGATTTCTACGAAGCGCGCTGCATCCGGTGCCAAACCTGCGCCGCAGCCAACTAGTTGCGCTGCCAGCACTCGAGATCGATCCACGTTTCGTGCACGCAACATGACTGTCCCCTCATCGGGGGTGAACTTGACCGCGTTGGACAGCAGGTTGTAGACGATTTGCTTCGTCTTGCGTCGATCAACGAAGATGGTGCCAATGTCGTCGATGTCGGTCTTGAGTATCAGGCGGTTTGCCATCGCCCTTTCCTTGATGACGACCAAGCTGCCCTGCAACAGGGAACCGATATCGGTCGGCTCCAGTTCGAGCGCCATTCTGCCGGCCTCAATCTTCGATAAGTCAAGGATGTCGTTGATCATCGACAGTAGGTGCTTGCCGCTTTCGTAGATGTCGCCGGCGAACTCCAGTTGCTGAGCCGTCATGGGTCCCGCCATGCCGCTCGTCATGACTTCGGAAAAACCGATGATGGCATTGAGCGGCGTGCGCAACTCGTGCGACATGTTCGCCAAAAATTCCGACTTGAGATTGTTGGCGGCTTCCAACTCCCGGTTCTTTTCAGCGATGTGGCGCTGGTTGTCTTGCAGCGTTTCGTTGGCCTCGGCGAGATCGTGGTTCTTCTGTTCCAGGATGGATAACAGTTCCGCGCGGCTGTCCGCCAGTGCGCGCGCAGCTCGAGCTTTCGCCGCTTCCAGCTCCTTGCTCATCAGTTCGGACCGAATGGCACGATTCTGGTCTTCCAGCTGTTTGCGCCGCAATTGAACGCGCACGCGCGCTTTCAACACTTCAACCTCGCTCGATTTGAGCACGTAGTCGTCGGCGCCGCTGCTCAAGCCTTCTATCATGGCCGCTTGGTCTTCGGATGCGGTCAGCATGATGACCGGAATGTCACGCAATTGAGCCGATGCTTTTACGCGACGGCAGGTTTCGATGCCGCCCAGACCAGGCATCACTCGGTCGAGCAGGATGCAATCGATCGCCTGCGCGGACGCCATATTCAGCGCCTCTTCGCCGGTACGGGTTAGGATCGCGTCGTAGCCTTCGGCTCGCAGCGTCTCGCCGAGCGCTTCAAGATAGGTCACGCTGTCGTCGGCAGCCAGAATCCTCTTTGGACCGAGCAGGCTTGCCGTGCGCCTTTCGATGCCTTCGCCGGAAACGTTGCGCAGTACCGCGGTCACGCGGGCAAGCACCATGTCGAATGCTTCCGACTTGAGGACGTAAGCGTCGGCACCGGCTTCAAGCGCCGTCAGTTCGCTGCGCCGATCGCTCGATCCAGTCAGCAGGATGCAGGGCGTGTTGCGCAAAGCGGCGTCGAGGCGCAGCTTGCGTATGACGGTCGGCCCGTCGATGTCGGGCAGAACCCCATCGACGATCGCGACACTGGGGCGGTGCAGCGCGACGCTGCGCAAACCGTCTTCACCGGTGGCGGCGTGGAGCACATCGAAGTTTTGGCCGCGCAGCAGCTCGCCCAGGTGCTCGCGGAACGTGACGCTGTCGTCGACGATCAGGACGCTCGGCTTGCGAGGCATCCCGTTGCGGCCGGGACGCAGCAGGTCGCGCACTCGCGCGGCGAGGTAGTCTCGGTTATAAGGCTTGCCGACGTAATCGTTCGAACCCATCTTCAAGCCGCGAATACGGTCGCTGACCTCGGTTTCGGTAGACAGGATGAGTACCGGCACGTCGGCGCTTGCCGGCGTAGTTCGGATCTCGTGAAGCCATTCGATGCCGTCGCCGTCTGGCAGCACGACGTCGAGCAGGATCAGGTCGACCGGCTGGTGCGCAAAGACGTCGCGGGCGCGCGCCAGGTCGGGGCATGCGTGCAGCGTGTAGCCGTCGTAGGCCAGCAACTCGCACAAGTCGGTGCGCACCGTCAGACTGTCGTCGACGATAAGAATCGAAGCGCTCATGGCTGATTCCGCGAACTGCGCCGGCTCGCGAAGCTCGCCAGCGCCGGGCCGATTTCGGAGAGGGGCAGCACGTGTTGCGCGGCGCCGAGCAAGGCGGCCTCGCGAGGCATGCCGTACACGGCTGAGGTGGCCTCGTCCTGCGCAATCGTCAAGCAACTGGCTCGGCGCATCGCGAGCAAGCCGCTGCCGCCGTCCTGTCCCATTCCGGTGAGCAGGCAACCGGCCGCGGCGCCTCCATATTCCTCGGCGACCGACTCGAATAGAACATCGACCGACGGCCGGCACGAATGGCGTTCGGCTGCGTCGGACAATGCCAGCCTGCGCTTGCGCACCAACAGGTGATGTCCCGACGGTGCAAGGATGACGCCGCGCGCCGGAACCGCATCACCGTCCTGGGCGATGCGCACTCGATGCGCGCTTTGTCCATCGAGCCATTGCGCAAAGGCGTCCGCAAATAGGTCTCCGATATGCACGACCACCAGAAGGGGGAGGGAAAAATCCGTGGGCAGGCTTCGTAGAATCTCGACCAGCGCGCGCGGGCCTCCCGTGGAGGCACCGATGGCAGCAATCTGTATGTTGCGCAGATCCATCGGTATTTCCGGTGTCCCAATGGGCTGAGCGGCTAGCGCGCATCTCTTGCTCAGCCGGCCGCGCAGGTGCGTGATTGGCTTGATGCGCGCCACCAGCTTGACCATTGCGATGAAGCGAGATTCCCATTCGTCGGCAATGCCGTCGGCGGCCGGTTTTTCCATGACCTCGACCGCGCCGGCTGCCAACGCGTCGTAGGTCTTATACAGCTCCCCCCGATTGAGCGACGAGGAAACCACGAGAATGGGCGTCGGAAAATACGCCATGATGTACTCGGCGGCGGCGAGTCCGCTCATCACCGGCATCATCATATCGAGGGTCATGACGTCGGGCCGCAAAGCCTGGCAGAGTTCGATGGCCTGGCCGCCGTCCTCGGCCTCGCCCACCACTTCCATATCGGGATCGGCGCTCAAGATTTCGCACAGGCGCTTGCGCACGGTCAGCGAATCCTCGGCAATCAGCACGCGCAGTTTCATCTGTTCATCAGCCCGTCGACGCGTTGCAGGAATTCAGTCTGATCGAACTTGCTCTTGACGATGTAGGCGGCGGCGCCGGCCGTCTCGGCGCGCCGCTTGTCTTCGGCCGAATCGCGCGAACTCACTAGGATGCAGGGGACTTCGCGCAGGGCCACGTCGCCGCGGCTGAGTTGCACGAATTCGAAACCGTTCATGCCGGGCATTTCGATGTCGACCAGAAACAGGGCGTAATCCTTGAATCGCGCCATCTCCAGCCCCTCCTCGGCGGACGCCGCGGATTCGACCGTTAAACCGGCCGATTCGAGGATGCTGGTTTCCAGCATCCGAGTTGTCAGCGAATCGTCGATGATCAGAATCGGCCTCGGCACATTCGAGGCCGGGAGGCCGTCCGAGGGGTGCTTGTCCGGTGCCACGATGAGCCTCTCCGGCGCGAGCACGGCACGCGGCACGCCGTCTTGATCGAGAAACGTCCCGGCGACCATTGCGTCGGCTGCGGCCAGTGCCGGCAGCGGCCGCAGTAAGATGCTTTCCGTTCCGTATAAGCGGTCCACCTTCACGGCAGCGGTTACGCCGGCGCAAGCCAAGACGGCGGCCGTCTTGGCACGTGACTCGGCGCCCTCGCTCGCGTCGCGCGCCAGCGCAGCCGCTTTCCCGAGCGCCGGCGATACCAGCCTGATCAACACGCCGTCGTCGAGGATGGCCTCGCCTTCGGGCGCACGGATGATCTCCGCGAAGTCGACTCGTCGCACGCGACGTACCGCATCGAGCGGAATTGCGACAATCTGGTCGGATATCTCGACGATCAGCACCTCGATCGTAGCTAGCGAAACAGGTACGCGCAGCTCGATGGCGGTTCCGTCTCCGCGTGTCGTCCGACCGCTGATCTTACCGTTCAGGCGCTGCGTGGCTTCGCGCACCACATCCAGCCCTACGCCGCGGCCGGCGAGCGCAGTGACGGCGCTCGTCGTGGAGATGCCCCCTTTGAGCAGCACGGACAGCCATTCACTCGTGTCGAGGCCGTTGCCGTGCGCGGCGGTCATCCCCTTACTCTGCGCGGCGCGCTGGACGGCGTTCAGGTCAACCCCGGCGCCGTCGTCAATGCAGCGGAACACGATGTGGCAGCCTTGCTGCTCCATCTGCAATGTGATGTGTCCGGCCGCCGATTTTCCGGCAAGCAGCCGCTCGGCTGCCGTTTCTATTCCGTGTGCGACCGCGTTGCGTACGAGCTGAACCAAAGCGTCTTGCACGATGTCGAGGACTTGGCCGTCGAGTCTGACCTCGCCGCCGCTGGCTACGAACTTGACTTGCTTGCCGACGCTATGGGCGGCGTCGCGGGCGACGCGCTCCAGCGTGGTGAATACGCCGGAAACCGGCGTCAAACGAAGTCGATCGGCGGTGTCGCGTAGCTGGTGCAGCTCGCGTCCCATACGTTCGACGGCGAACGTCAAGTTGCGCCCGGCGCTGGCTGAAGGCTTCCATTCACGATCGGCCTTTGCCACGACGCGCCGCATGTTGGCCAGCTCGCTGCTCAGTTCGTTCAAGCCTTCGAGCAAGGCGTCGACCATTGCGACATCCGCGCGCGCGGCGCGGGCCGGCGCTTCCCGCACCTCGTTCTTCACTGCGACAGCCGGCGCGGCGGCATCGGGGGCGGACAGGCGGCTCAGGTGGTTTTCGATCGCATCGAGCCGCTTGAGCATGTCGTCGATCTTGTTACGCTCGGGCGCTTCGCTGTCACTTCGGTATGGCGCCAGGTCTTCCTCGAGCGCATGCGTGAGCTCGGCGATTTCGCCGAGCTTGACCACGTGCGCCGCCCCTTTGAGGGTATGGGTGAGTCGCAGCAGGCGTGCGACGAGATCGGCGTCGTGCCGGCCTTTTTCCAGTTCCAGGACACCCGCGCAGATCTGGTCGAGCAGTTCGCGGGCCTCGACCCGGAAATAGCGGTACGGATCCTTGCCCATCTAGTTCGCCTGCGACAGAATCAGGCGCCGCAATTCCGCCGACAATCCGGCGAGCTGCGAAGCCGTTTGCAACGTTTGACTGGTGCTCGTCTCGGTTTCCTTCGAGGCTTGCGAGACGTCCGTCACGGCGAGCCTTACCTGCTCGGCGGCCGTCACCTGCTGTTTGGTGGACAGTTCGATTTCGCGCGCGGCGTCGGTGGTCGTGCCCACGAGTTCGGAGATTCGTTTCAAGGCGACGGTGACATCCGTGAACTGGCGCGCTCCCGCGTCGACGGCCTTGGCGCTGCTCTCGGTCGCCATCACGGTCGTGTTGACCGCGCCACGGATATCGTCGATTTGCGTTCGGATCTCCTTGGTCGAATTGGTGACGCGGTCCGCCAATTTGCGGATCTCATCGGCCACGACCGCGAAGCGCTTGCCGCTCTCGCCCGCGCCCGTGGCTTCGATGGTGGCGTTGATCGCCAGGATATTTGTTTGTTCGGCCAGTTCAGCGACGATATCGAGCACAGCCCCGATCTCCTGCGATTTGCGCCCGAGATCCAGCATATGGCCGACGACAAGGTCGACTTGCTTGCGCATGACGATCATCGATTCCTGACCTGTTTCCACTTTGGTGTCGCCGGTCCGTGCCGCTGCCGCCGTTTGCTCTGCAACCTGGGCGACGCGTTGCGCACTTTCGGCGATTTGACGAGATGTGGCGACCAGTTCGCTGATGGTGGTCGTGATCTCGGTCATCGCGGTAGCCTGCTCTTTGGCGCCGGATGCCTGCTGCGTGGCGGCGGCCTGAAGCTCCGCCGACGAGCTTTGGACATGGCCGACGGCCGCGCCGATCTGCCGGCTTAGCGTGCGCGTCAACACATAGGCTACGGCAATCGCGAAGGCCAGCGTGGCCCCAGCGAGTACGAGGACCAATTCGACGGCATTGGATGCGGTGTTCGCCGCCGCGCGATTGGCGTCGGCCAAGTTGTGCTCTTCCAGTACGACCAAGATGCGCAATTGCTTGTCCAGTTGTTGTCTCGCCGGCAGGACCTTCGCGTCGAACTGGCGGACGATCTCGTCGGTTTTCACGTGGTTGCGTACTTGCACGGCCATCGCGTCCGCCTCCTGGTGATATTCAACGGCCGCGCGCTCGATCGTGTTCATCTGGCGGCGCGAATCGTCGGTATCGGCGATCTGCTTCAAGTGCGTGAGGATGGTCACAAATTCTTCGCGCGAGGTGTTCAGTTGCGTCGCAAAGCGATCCTCGTCCGTCAGCATATAACCGCGTAATGCCGACGCGCGTCGCTCCGAGACCGAATTTAGCTTTTCAACCTCGATCAAAATCCGTGCGTTGACGTTGATCACATGATCCTTGCTCGCGATCGTGCCTAGCAGAACGTAGATCGCGACGACGGAAATCGCCGCGGCAAGAACGACCAGAACGCCGTAACCGGCCGCTAGCTTTTGCGCGAATGTCCAATTCTTGTTCATTGTTCGTCGCTCCTCTCGTTGAAGGATGAACCGCAAAATCCTTGAATGACGGACAGCGTGGACTGCAACTGGATGATCGGGCGTATCGCGTTGCCGTCAAGCGCGACGTCGCGCAGATGGGGATGGTCGAGTTGTTGCGCTCCCTCAGCTTCCGCGGAGCGGGCGACTTGTTGCGCCTCGACCGTGAACAAGTGGTCGAATACGTCGAAGGCGAAGGCGATGGGCTCGCCGTGGCGCAGCGACACCATCCAACGCGGCATCGCAGGTCGCGCGCGCGTGTAACCAAGCATCGCTGCGAGGTCATATACCGGTGCAATCTGTCCTCGAAAGCCGGCCACACCCAAGAATTCGCGGCGTGCGGAAGGTAGCGTTACGATGTGGCGATCGACGTGCAAGCCCAATATGTCCGCGATGCGGATGGCGTAGGGATCCCCAACGACGCGGACGGCGAGCAAGCTCTCGCGCGGCGGATCTTCGGCGGGCAGTCGGGCAAAGGACTGGTCGAAGTCTTCGCGCATTGCGAGCGCGGTGCCGCGTACGTTCGGTTCCGCAAGGGTCATATTTGAGTTCCCATGGCATCGCAGTGGGCACGGCACATGGCGACCAGCGCCTCGCGCTTGAACCCGCCGCCGAAGAGCAGCATCCGTGAGGGATCTTCGTATTGCAACAGATCGGCCGCCTGCGATAGTTCACGCACTGCCGCCACACAGTTGCCCTCGCGACGCGCGAGCAAGCCCAAGTGCAGGCGCGGCATGGCAAAACTGGGGTCCAGATAGCAAGCGGCTTGATCGTGCTCGACGGCACCGTGTACGTCGCCTGCCGCTTCTCGACACACGGCGAGGACGTACTGAGCGCCGGTATTAAGTGCATCGCGCGCCAGCAATTCGTGACAAACGCATTCCGCTTTCTCCAGCGCGCCGCTGTGACTCAACGAGACAGCCTTCAGCAGTAATACATCGGCGTCGTTTGCATGCTCGATCGGCAGATCCGCGATGCGTAGCAGCGCTTCCCCATAGCGCTCGCCACGCACGCACTCGAGTGCGCAGGTAAGGTCGAGTGGCACTCGTTCCCTGCGTTCGGACACACCTGGCGCGCCGAAAACTTTAGTCAGCGTGGAAATGCGCTCCGATGCACGCTGGATGACGTCGACCCAACTCGTGTCGTTCGAGATCGCAGGAGCAAATCGGCGCCGGGCGCCGGATTGGTCATCGGCGATCATCTCATCGCGCCTTTCGGCTTGGCGTCGATAATAGAATGTCCCATGCGTGTGGCACAGCTGGTAGTCGTTGGACAGGCAGCGCAACGTCTCGGCATGACCGAGAAAGAGATAGCCTCCGGGTGTGAGCGCGCGCGTGATTCTGTCGATTACCGCGCGCGCCTGCTCGGGGCGGAAATACATCAGGACGTTGCGGCAAAACACAACATCGAAGCGGCCGGGCTTCCAGAACTCGTTGTCCTCGCACGCCAGATTGACGGCGGTGAAGTCGACCGCGCGGCGCACGCCGGCGTCGAGCACGTAGTCGCTGCCGATCTTGGCGAACCATTTGTCCTTGATCGACTGCGGCGTGTCGCGCAGCGACCAGTTCGAATAGCGGCCTTGCGCCGCCTTGCCGAGCGCGAGTGGATTGATGTCGATCGCCGTGATTTCGATGAAATCCGCTGACTCGGGAAAATGTTCGCGTGCCGCTATCGCCAAAGAATAGGGTTCCTCGCCCGAGGCGCAGCCGGCTGAGAGGATGCGGCACGAGTCGCCTCGTGCAGCTAGCACGTGCGGCAGGACTAATTCCGAGAAAGCCGCGAATTGGTCCGTGTTGCGAAAGAAATAGGTTTCGGTGACGGTGAGTTCGCCTGCCAAAAGAGGCAATTCGGATCGCAGCCACGCTTCGTCGTCGAAACTGCCGAAATATCGTGTCGAGCTGCTGTATGGCACGCAACGAGCGCGCAGCAGGTGCGTGAGCATATCCAGGTGCGCATCGTCGATTTGCAATCCGAGGTGGATTGCGATTAGCGCACGGAAATGTTCGATTTCCTGCGCATCAGGAAGGATGGTCATAACCTGGCGCTTCCCTGGCGTTGTTGATGGCGCACCACAGTTCATCGGAAATCAAGCGAGCACTTTGTAGGACAACGAGGAGCTCCGCATCGAGCGTCCCGATTTCCGCCAAGATTTCCGAATTGGATGGGTGCAGCAAGGGCGGGACATCGGCTCGCAGCATGGGGGAAACTGTGCGAATGCCAATCACCTCGTCTACGGCGAGACATGCCGTGCGCGCTTTGATCTTGATCGTGACGTAGCGTGCGAGCTGAGTGCCGGAACGGGGGCTGACCAACAAGGCCGTATCTAGAACGGGGACACCTTCTCCCCGGATGATCGAGATCCCAAGCACGAACGCCGGCATATCCGCGACTTGCTTGACTGGCAACGGGCGCATGGTCTCAACGACCTGAGTCAGCGGGATGGCGCACAGCAGCGTATCGCTACGGCAAATCAGAAAATAATCGGTGCTCACGTTGAGGCTCACGATCATTCCGCCGCCCTGGCTTCGACGGACGCCAGTGGCAAAATGGCGGTCAACGCGAAACCCGAGCCGGGGGCCGTGCGGATGTCGATTTCGCCGCCCAGGAGCACGGCCCGCTCGCTGATCCCAAGCAGACCGAATGAATTCCGACCCAGCCGCGCGTCTCGCTCAGCACCCCGGCCGTTGTCGACAATTCGCACGATGCAATGCGGGTCGTCTCGCACGATGTCGAGCACCACTTCGGTCGCGCCCGAGTGGCGCGCGACGTTCGTTAGCGCCTCTTGCACCATGCGGAATACCTCGATCCTGCTTTGCTGATTGAAGGTGATCGCACCCGCGTCGATGTGATTGGTGACGCGAATTCGATAACGCGACGAAAACTCCGTAGCCATCCACTCGAGCGCCTCAATCAGGCCCAGATCGTCGAGCATTACCGGTCGCAGGTCCCCCGCGATTCGCCGCACCGAATCAACCAATTGATCGATCGATGCAGACATGCCGCGCAGATCGTCCCGCGATACCGATGGCTTCGCAGCGGCATCGTTTTTATGTTCGACGAGCGTCACCGCCATCTTTAGAGCTGTCAGTTGCTGGCCTAGGTCGTCGTGCAGCTCGCGCGCGATGCGCGCCTTTTCCTCTTCGCGCATTTTCTGGTTGTGCGCAGACAAGCGCCGCAACTCTTCACGTGAATTTCTCAGCGCGTCCTCGCTGGCGGCTAGGTTCGCGAACGCGTGCGAAAGGCTGAGTGCTTGGCCGATCTGAGCGCCTAGAACGCGGGCGAAGGCGATGGCGTCTTCGTGGGAAATGTCATCCTCGGGCCGAGTACCAAGGATCACCGTGCCGTAAATCGTATCCGACCACGACACCGGCACGACTAGTAATGAACTCGCCTGCATTCCTGCGATTAGCGTCTGCGCACAATCCGCAGTGATAGCGGGGGACGGCACTGGAGTCACGTTTCCGCGTCTTGCGATGGCACCAATGACATCCTCGTAACCGAACACACGGCGTACGTTTGGCATCTCGGGTTCGGAGAACCCCGTCTGATGCTTGAATGCGAGACGTCCGTTGTTTTCCGCCAGGTAAAGGACTCCTTTCGAAATTCCCGCCATGTCCAGACACGATGCTAGAACCTCCCCGAGCACACCATTGAGGGTGAGGTTCCTCGCCAACGCTTCCGAGACACTAGCGAGCACCGCGAGCCGCGCAGCCTGCAGGTTGGAGCGATGTACTAGGTGCGCATTTTGTCGAACCTGGCGCTCGAGCTGCCAGAGGGTACGCTTTGCGTGCTCGTCATTGATCGCCTCGAGGGAGTCGCCCGACGACGGAGGCGGCCCCACTCTCAGCGCGGCATCGATCGTCCGCACCAACGCATCTAGCCCGTCGGTCTTTGCAACGAGCACGCTTGCGCCAACACGTGCGGCAAGTGCGCGGTCCGAATCTTCGATGTACGAAGATGAAGTGAGCACTACCGGGATACTTTCAGTTTCCTTGGCGCGGCGTATGGCCAGGCACAACGCGAACCCGTCGACGCTCGGCATGAGGACGTCGCTGACGATGGCATCGGGTCGATGCCGGCGAGCCTCTTCCAGCGCTGACGTGCCGTCGGCGGCAGTTAGAACGTCGAATCCCGAGTTGGCCAGCCAGACGTGGGTAAGCTTGAGCTGCAGCGGGTCGTCGTCGACGAGGAGAATGCGCCGGCCCCCAACCGATACGTCGGAAGGCCCCGGCGTTGTAACCAGGTGCTCTTTCGCAAGCTGGATGATGTGGGCCGGATCAACCGGCTTGACGAGGACGACCGTGAACCCTTCGTCTTCGGCACATGCCTCTTTGAGCTTGGATAGGAACCCCGACACGCAAAAGATAGGTATCGATGCGGCGCCAGGTTGCTTGCGAAATGCGTGCAACAAGTCCAGACCGTTCATGTCCGGAAGCGCGAAGTCCTGAACGATCAGGTCAGGGCGCCGGTGGGACGCAATCTCGAGCGCTGTCTTGGCATCCCCTGCTTCGACGACCTCATATCCCGCGCTTGCCAGTGCAACGCGGAACATCTTTCGTGTCGTCGGGTTGTCCTCCACAATCAGAACCGTTCCGGCGACTTTTTCGGCCCGAAGGCCAGGAACGTGCGTCCCTTCCGCCTGCACGCTGTTCACACCCACGCCCCCAGTGGTTTTAGGAAGGTGCTACGCGAATTCAGTGGCTTCCGAGCTGGATCTAAGGATGGTTCGACACCGAAGCGGCAATCTCACGTTCATGAAAAGCCGCAGATGATCAAACCAGTGGCGCTCCGGACCCCACTGCGCATAAGAATAGGCCGCAGGACCGCGCTCCAATCGTATTAAGTATAGTCAGGCGTTGCCGACATACAAGCGGGAACACCAGGGCTTGCGCATGAAGCCCCCGCCAATGGCGGTTAAGGCGCGGTTGCAAACAAACAGCGGATCAGGCAATGGTCACCCTCCTC
Source organism: uncultured Burkholderia sp. (assembly GCA_964425025.1). Taxonomy (GTDB): domain Bacteria; phylum Pseudomonadota; class Gammaproteobacteria; order Burkholderiales; family Burkholderiaceae; genus Trinickia. The sequence continues at coordinate 35,995 of CAYRLJ010000021.1, forward strand.
GCAGCGGAGTACGCTGCAGGAAATTTCTTTGCAACCCCTTAGGGAAGCACGTATTTCACGACCTCCGCCTCGTCTAATGTGTGTCACAGGTCAGCGAGCCTGGAAAAACATCGATCTTCTACAAAGGGCCTGCTGTGTCCCACGCGCGCATCCTTAGCCTCACCATTTTGTCGATGGCAGCCTTCGCCGCAAACTCCTTGCTATGCCGCTTGGCACTGCGAGGCACCGGCATCGATGCAGCGACCTTCACATCGATTCGGATCGTCTCGGGAGCGCTCGCGCTATCGCTCATCGTGCGACTGCGTGGTGAGCGATTCGGGCGTTCGGGCGATTGGATCTCCGCGCTCGCGTTGTTCGCATACGCAGCGGGGTTCTCGTACGCGTACGTTTGGCTGCCCGCATCGACCGGCGCCCTGCTCCTGTTCGGTGCCGTGCAGACAACCATGATCGGCTACGGCATCGCGTCAGGCGAGCGGCTCGCGCTGCGCCAATGTTTCGGCTCGGCATGCGCATTGGCGGGGCTCGTCGGCCTCCTCCTTCCCGGGCTGTCCGCGCCCTCCCCTCGGGGCGCTGCCCTGATGCTCGGTGCCGGCATTGCATGGGGCGTTTACTCGTTGCGAGGCAAGCGTTCGAGCAATCCCACCGCCGTGACGGCCGGCAATTTTCTGCGCGCGGTGCCATTTGCCGCCGCACTGAGTGCAACGATGCTCGCGCATGCTCAGCTCGACTACGCCGGATTCGCCTACGCGGCGCTCTCCGGGGCCGTGACCTCCGGCATCGGTTACGCCTTGTGGTACGCGGTGCTGCCCGCATTAAAGGCGACCAACGCGGCCACGGTCCAGCTAAGCGTGCCAGTCATCGCAACGCTGGGAGCAATGGCTTTCCTCGGAGAGCCGCTCACGCTTCGGATGCTGCTTGCCTCCTCAGCAATACTAGGAGGTATCGCAATGGTGGTCGCAGGTCGTCGACCAACCGGCCGTGTCGTGCAGTCGTAATCCTCGATCGTTAGCGAGTTGTCGTTGTCGTTGTCGTTGTCGTTGGGGGATGCACCCGAGGCGTCAGCGAGCCTCGACCTTCCCTGACTGCTGCCTCGTTTGCCGCAAGTGCTAGACCCGCGCAGCGATCGCATCCATGTTGCTCCGGCGTCATCTGCATCATCTGCGCCATTGCCGTCGACGCAACTGAAACGCCGCCAACCGTGAGAGCGCCCACCAACGTAGCCTTAAGAAGCTGTGTGCTGTTCATCGATTGCCTCCAGATAAACGAGACCGGAAAGAGTCCGGCTGCCCATACCGACAGCAACGCGACCGAGGAGTCGCGGGTCAAGAGATACCTCGCGGCTTCGATATGCCCATTGCCGTCCAACCAGCATGTTTCGTCTCGACTGCCCCAGCATTCTTTTGCTTCGCACACGAACCGGCGCCTGCCATGTGGGGACGGAGTCACGCCATTCGTGGTCGCGGCGGATGCACGGTGCTGTTGCACATTTGGACGGATGAGCGGCGTGCGGTTTACAGGAATATCCAGCCCGCGCGGGAAACTGCGCATCGCGGCGTCATCGACAGAAGAGCGCGCAGTAAACGTTGGCGACGTCAAACGTCCAATATAGAGTGACGTTGTCATGGACGGCAAGGTCGATGCGGACGCCGGCAGGAGCCACTACGATGAGTAATCGACGAAGAGTCCAGCGAACGCAAGGAAGCTTGCCAACTGATGCGCGCGGCGTCGTAGGCAATATGAAGACCACCGCCTTGGTGTCGCTTCATGGCGCTGTCGATTTCATGTGCTTCCCGCGTATCGATTCGCCCACGATCTTCGCTGGCTTGGTCGATCCGCAGCGCGGAGGCTCATTCCTGATAGCCCCCGTTAGCGCCGCAGTCAACGTCAAGCAGATGTACGTTCCCGAAACGAATATCCTGCTCACTCGCTTCATGGCGGCCGAAGGCGTCTGCGAGTTGCTCGACTTCATGCCGGTGCAAAGCGGAGATAGCGGGGGCGAACAGACGATACCCAACTGCCTGATCCGCATCGTGAGGATCGCGCATGGGAGCATTTCCCTGGAGATGCGCTGCGACCCCCGATTCAACTATGCGCGATCTGCTCATACCGCACGCCTGACCGACGACAACGCAATCGATTTCACGCGTAGCGACCGTTCCGACTCCTTGCAACTGAGCTCCAGCGTTGCGCTCTCGATTGAGGACAACGGCGCGCACGCCCGTTTCGAGTTGCGCGATGGGGAAATGGCTTGGTTCGTGCTGGGCGGAGCCGATGAAATGGGCGGGCGGAGCTTCGACTGCGAGTCTCTCTATCGCGACACCGTACGATTCTGGCAAAGCTGGTCGTCTCGATCGACCTACCGCGGCCGTTATCGGGAAGTCGTAATGCGCTCGGCGCTGACGCTGAAATTATTGAGTTCGAGCCAGCACGGTGCCATTGTCGCTGCTTCGACGTTTGGGCTGCCTGAAGTCCAAGACGGTACGAGGCGCTGGGACTACCGCTACGTCTGGATCCGCGACGCTGCGTTCTCGGTCTACTCGCTGTTGCGGCTCGGCTACACGTCGGAAGCAGCCCATTTCGTGGAATGGATTGCCGAGCGCCACCGATTCTGCGATTCCGACGGCTCGCTGCGCGCCCTGTATGCCGTGGATGGACAACATGCGCCGCAGGAAATTGAAATCGAAACGCTTGGCGATGGCGAACGGGGCACGCCATTGGTCGGCAACGCGGCGCGTGACCAGACCCAGTTAGATGGGTATGGCGCACTGCTGGACGCCATGTACCTTTACAACAAGTACGGCTCCGCGATCTCTTACGACGGATGGGGTCGTGCGACGCTTACGGTGAACTATGTCGTCGAGCACTGGCACGAACCGGATCAGGGCATCTGGGAATTCCGCAACGGGGCGCGCCCATTACTGCATTCACGCTTGATGTGCTGGGTGGCGCTTGACCGTGCGCTTCGCCTTGCGCAAAAGAGGTCATTGCCCGCGCCGTTTGAACGATGGGTTGAGACGAGGGATGCGATCCACCGCGACATCCACGAGAATTTTTGGAACGAAGATCTGCAAGCGTTCGTGCAAACCCCCGACACGAACATTCTCGACGCCTCAGTGCTGATGATGCCCCTTGTACGATTTATTGGACCGACCGACCCGCGCTTTAGCGGAACGCTCGAAGCGATTGGCCGTGAGCTGCTGGTTGACCCGTTGGTCTTCCGGTATACGCCAGGCTCGGTTCTGGATGGACTACCGGGGAAAGAAGGCGGTTTTAGCGCATGCACGTTCTGGTATGCCGAAGCGCTCGCGCGCGCCGGTCGCGTGGACGAGGGACGGCTGGTATTCGAAAAGATGCTCGAGTACGCGAACCATCTTGGACTGCTTTCAGAGGAGGTGGCAACGACCGGCGAGGCGCTGGGCAACTTTCCGCAGGCGCTGGCCCACCTCGCGCTGATCAGTGCGGCGTACCAGTTGGACCGTGGCTTGGACAAGGTCCATGTGCCGTGGACCTGATGGGGCCTTCATGGAAATGCTACTTAAGCGCTCAGAGCGCCCGAGCAACTGCTTCCCTGGCCGGCGGTGCAACCGTAACAGTGATCGGCCACGCGGATGACGTTGTCGACGAAATCATCGGTCAGCAAATCGGCCACATGCGCCCGGCCGCCTCCCTTGTGGGATAGGGGTAACCCCAGCATCTGGTTGAAGTCACAGTCGTACAGATACCCTTGCCAGTCGATACTGACAAGGCTTCGACACATCGCGTTGTCGAGATTCGCGGCGACGTAGCTGTCCTTCAGGAGTTTCATATAGGCCACGAACGTGCCTTTCGAAACGAGCGTGCTCCCGAACCGCTGGATGGGCATATTCGTGATGGTGAGAAGCCGCGTGAATCGGATGCCAAACTGTTCGCCAAGGATGCGGCGATAATCGGCTTCCAATGAGCGCTGCGGGGGCGGCAATGACGGGCCCTGCGGGTTGTAGACGAGACTCAGCGCCAGACGACCGTCACGCTCGTCGCCGTATCCAAGCTCATTGAGCAATTTGAGCGCATGAATGCTCGACTCGAACACGCCCTTCCCTCGTTGCCTGTCGACGTTCTCCGCCGAGTAGCAAGGCAGGGAGGCGACAATCTCGACCCCGTTATCGGCGAGAAACGCCGCCAACGTTTCCTGCCCGGGCTCCTTCAGAATGGTCAGGTTGCAACGGTCGATGACATGGACGCCGAGCGCGCGGGCTTGTGCAACCAGAAAGCGGAAATGGGGATTCAACTCGGGCGCGCCTCCTGTCAGGTCGAGCGTACCGATGCGATGCTTGGCCAGCACCGCGATGATGACGTCGACGATGTCACGCTCCATCTGCTCGGTGCGATTCGGTCCGGCGGCCACGTGGCAGTGAACGCAGGACTGATTGCACCGGTAACCGAGATTGACTTGCAGACAGTCCAGTGAGCGACGGTGGATGCGTGGAAAGTCTGTTTCGCGCAGCAACGGAAATGTGTCATGCATGCCTGATTCCTCGCCATGGGCTACTTTTGATTAGACGCGGGCGGTGCCTTCAGATTACATGCCGACGCAAAAAGCGGAAGCCGTGGCCCCCTTATAACCAATCGATCTTAAGACGAGTCAACACCCTCCGTCTACACGGGGTACGCCGAGTACCGAGCGCACCCGTCAGGAGATTGTTGTAACAATTCCCATCTGGCGACGACTAATCGACGTATATGACAAGAAGGGGCAAAAAGACGCGACGCTGGAAAAGCGCTTCGTGTCACGCAACAATCGACACCCGTCGTATACAAACAAGGCCAGCAGTTGGCCAGATCGACCGGCCACACGGACGAGCAGAATATTCGGGTGCTGACCGGCACCGACCAATCGATACAGGCCGCCATGCTATAGACCAGTCCGGGCTGGCTTACCCAATTGACAACATCGATATAGGGCAAGGAGACCGCTATGCGGGGATGCACCGTACGGCATGAACCCGAACCGGCGAAAGCCGCAAGAATTCGGTCATGGACGCTGGAGAAACCGAAGCGATGAGCACGGTAAGCGCGTCCATTTCAGCTGAACATCTGGCTCGCCTGCGCAGCGAGCTGCTTCGCTTTGCCATGCTGCAGTTGCGCGATCAAGCGTCGGCGGAGGACGCCGTTCAAGACGCGATGCTGGCCGCGATGAGCAAGATGAGCGAGTTCCGCGGCCAGGCGCAGTGGAGCACTTGGGTCTTTGCGATTCTAAAAAACAAGATCATCGATGCCATCCGTTCCCGCAGCCGTTTTCGGCCTGCGCAATCGGAGGTCGATGAGCTGCCGGGGGACAGTTTCGACGCGCTCTTCGATGACCGGGACCGCTGGAACGCCGACGATCGGCCGGCGTGCTGGGGCGACCCCGAGGCGACGTTCGCTCAGCAACAATTCTGGACCGTATTCCAGTTGTGTCTGGACCGCCTTCCGCCGGCGACTGCCCGAGTCTTCATGATGCGCGAGCTTCTCGAGCTCGAACCTGAAGAAGTCGCCGCGGAACTGGCAATCACCAAGAGCCATTGCGGCGTCATCCTGCACCGCGCGCGCATGGCGCTGCGATTGTGTCTGCAAACCCGATGGTTCGATGAACGGGGGCCCCGAAAATGCTGAAGTGCAAAGAGATCGCAGAACTGATATCGAAAGAAGCCGATGATGGCCTGAACCTCAAGGAAGCGCTCGACATGCGGCTGCACATCCTGATGTGCAGTGCGTGCCGCAACTACCGCGGCAACGTCGATTTTCTTCGATTCGCCTGTAAAGCGGCTTCAACGCCGAGCGAATCGCTCGACGAGCAACCGAGGAAAGCACCCTAGAAATCCTGGACGTCTTTATCTTCATGCCATGCCCGACCACACGATCGCTGCAGGTGCAGGCGGCAATCCACCACCGGAACGATTCTCATGATTTCGCGCTCGAACCTTCTTCACCGACTGGACGGGACCGCCTGGAACCGCGTTCATACCGCCATTACGATCGCCCTGGGCATCGGATGGCTGCTGGACGCGTTTGAAGTCACGATCGTCAATAACGTCATTTCGGTCTTCAAGGATCTGTGGCATCTATCGAATCTTCAGGCTTCGTGGATCTTCAGCATCTGGTTTGTCGGCATCATGGCCGGCGCATACGGATTCGGATATCTCGCCGATCGCTACGGCCGCAAGCGCCTCTTCTTGATGACGCTCCTGCTTTACGGAACCTTCACTTTTCTCACGGCCTTCGCCTGGGACTACACCTCGCTGATGGTGCTGCGCTTCGTGACGGCGATTGGCGTAGGCGCAGAGTACGCGGCGATCAACGCCGCCATCAGCGAATTTATTCCAGCACGGCATCGCGGCAAGGCCAACGCGACCGTGATGAATTTCTGGTCGCTTGGCGCGATCTTCGCCGCGCTGGTCACCCTGCTGTTGATCAATCAATTGCCGCCCGAATTGGGCTGGCGTGCCGCTTTCGGCTTCGGCGCGATCGTGGCAGTAGCCGCTGCACTCGCACGCCGGTACATTCCCGAATCACCGCGCTGGCTGCTTGCACGCGGCGACGCTGACAGCGCCTCTGCTGTCGTCGAGGATATCGAGCACGGTCGATTCAGCCGGTCACCCGCTCAAGCACCCGTCGCAGCGGCGCCGCACGGCTCAACGCAACGAAGCTTCTGGTCGCAGTCGCGCGATCTCGTTCGCCAGTATCCTGGGCGTCTGGCATTGGGTTGCGCGCTCGATTTTTCCGAAGCTGCCGGCTATTACGGTCTGTTCGCCTTCCTCGCGTTATTCATTCTTCCCGCTGTACACGTCGAGCCCACCTTCGTCCCGTGGTTTTTTCTGATCGGCAACGTGGGGGCCCTGATCGGCGGTATCACCGTCGCATGGTTACTGGACCGCATCGGCCGCAAGGCGACCGTCCCCGCCTCGTACCTACTCGCGGCGCTTGGCGTTCTGCTGCTGGCTGCGGCCACGGCCACGCATGACTGGCGCTGGGTGCTTGCAGCGTTCACCCTGGCGAACCTATTCGCGACGGGCAGTTGGATCTCCGCCTACCCGACGTTCTCCGAGATCTTTCCGACTCATCTGCGCTCCACGGGCATTGGCATTTCGGTCGCCGTCGGACGGATCGGCGCGTTCATCGCGCCGCTGCTGCTGACGTCCATTGCAAACGCCGCTGGCATGATCCCCGCCTTGGTGGTCCTCGCTGGGTTCTGGCTGATCGGCGCGATCGCGATGATTCCGTGGTACTTCCATGGTGTCGAGGGCAGAGGAACGCCGCTTGAAGCGATGATCCATTAAACACAGCCGGCATCGTGTCGCCTATGCGCAATATTGGCGTAATCGCCCGCGACCTCCAACGACTTAAGTTTGCTGAAGACGTCGATGCGGCAGTGCGCGACGCCCGACAAACGCATTGAGTTTTGGCAGTCCACCGTATCGCAACGGACTGCCCCGCTTTCTCGCTCGAATAGGCTCGTGATTTTCAATCCACCGGAGAGACTCGATGAACGATATAACAATCGGTATCGTGGGCGGCAGCGGCTTGTATCAAATGGACGGGCTGATGGACATGCAGGAAGCCGAGTTAGCTACGCCCTTCGGCGCACCGTCCGATAAAATCGTCACGGGCAGGCTCGGCGATACGAAGGTGGCCTTTCTCGCGAGACATGGCCGGCATCACTCGCTGTTGCCCTCCGAAGTGCCCTACCGGGCCAACGTTTATGCCCTGAAGCAACTCGGCGTCCGATACCTGCTCTCTGTATCGGCAGTCGGTTCGCTGCGAGAATCGCTTCGTCCGCGCGATATCGTGCTGCCTGATCAGTTTATCGATCGTACTCAGCGGCGCGAGTCGAGCTTTTTTGGCGGCGGCGTCATCGCCCATGTGGCTTTCGCGACACCCGTCTGCCCGCTCCTCGGCGGCGTCCTCGCAAACGCGATCCGGCAGGCCACGCCGGGCGTGACCTTTCACAAGGGCGGCACTTACGTGTGCATCGAAGGCCCGGCGTTCTCGACGCTCGCGGAATCGAACTTGTATCGGCAATGGGATGCGGATGTAGTGGGCATGACGAATCTGCCCGAAGCGAAGCTTGCTCGCGAAGCCGAAATGGCCTATGCGACGCTCGCGCTCGTCACTGATTACGATTGCTGGCACGCGTCGCATGAAAGCGTCTCCGTCGAAATGGCGATTGCCAACTTGCAGCACAATGCAACCAATGCCCAAAGCATCCTCGCCCGCGCCATCGCGCTGATCGCGGAAAATCCTCCCGCGTCGCCGGCCCACGAGGCGTTGCGCACCGCCCTCGTTACGCCGCCGGACCAAATCGATGCGGCTTCGCGGGAGCGCCTGGCGGCCATCATCGGCAAATACGTGGACGGCTGATCGCACCATGCCGCACGAACAACGCCTGCACTCGCAGACCGGCACAAGCTCGCCGGACGGGACTTCGGATTTTGCGCGGCCGGCTTCGCTGTCGATCATCGTCCCGGTGCTGAACGAGGCCGCCACGATCGAAACATGCTTGCGCCGCCTCGATCCGCTTCGACGAGAACGCGTGGAAGTCATTGTCGTGGACGGCGGCAGCACTGACGACACCCCCGCACGCGCGCAACCGCTGTGCGACACGCTCATTCGGTCGGCGCGAGGTCGAGCGCTGCAGATGAACACCGGCGCGCGTGCGGCCAGCGGCGACATACTGCTTTTTCTGCATGCGGATACGGAGTTGCCCGCCGATGCCGGCAAACTGATCGTTGACGCCTTTCGCCGTCATCCGTCCCGTGTCTGGGGCCGATTCGATGTGCGGATCATCGGACGTGTGCGCCTGCTGCGGCTCGTCGCGAAGATGATGTCCCTTCGATCGCGTCTCACCGGCATCGCGACCGGCGATCAGGCCATATTCTGTGAGCGCGAGATCTTTGCTCGAATAAACGGGTTTCCGGAAATTCCGCTCATGGAAGATGTCGCGTTCAGCAAACGACTGCGTCGCGGCTTTCCGCCTCTATGTCTGAACGCCGAAGTCATTACGTCGGGCAGACGCTGGGAAACGAACGGTGTCATCCGGACCATCCTGCTAATGTGGTGGCTGAGGTTCGCTTACGCGATCGGCGTACCGCCCGCGACGCTGTCACGCTGGTACCGATACTCGGCAGGCAAGCCGGCGTCGAACGATCAACATACTTTCAAAGCTTGAACTCGCGCATGCCAGCCACGTATCACGTCGCTATCTTCTCCAAGCCTCCCATCGCCGGCGAGGTCAAAACCCGCCTGATCCCTGCGATCGGGCCGGACCAAGCGGCGGACCTGCATCACCGTCTTCTGCGGCACACCCTGAGAACGGTGTGTCATGCGGGTTGCGCGCGCTCGCTGTGGATTGCCGGCGACAGTGCCCACCCCGCCCTACTCGATGCCAGCCACGACTTTGGCATCGGACTGCGCAAGCAAGACGGTGCCGACCTGGGGGCTCGAATGAAACACGCCATGACGGTGCTGCTCGATCGTTTCGATGGGGTGGCACTAGTCGGAACGGACTGTCCGGTTCTCGAGGTCCGGCACTTCGAACAGGTGACGATAGCCTTGCATGCCGGCGCGGAAGCCGCTGTCATCCCTGCCGACGACGGCGGTTATGTGCTGATCGCCGCGGGACGCATGCAGCCCGAACGACGTCATGTGGTTCTGAATGCGCTGTTCGACGACATGCCGTGGAGCACGGACCGCGTCATGCCCCTGACGCGCGAGCGCTTGGAGTCCGTTTCCGCAATCTGGCGCGAACTTCCGGCGCTGTGGGATGTGGACCGCCCCGACGATCTGGCTCGTCTGGCGACAGTTGCGCTGAACCCCGAAGACGGTCCTTTATGACCAGGCATCTGGTGCTGCTAGGCGGCGGGCATGCCAACGTTCATGTGCTAGAAGCGCTGGCGCAGCACCCGTTACCGGGTGTTCGGACTACGCTCATCTCCCCCTATCGCGCCCAAATCTATTCCGGCATGCTGCCGGGGTGGATCGCGGGGCATTATCGACTCGATGATTGCCAGATCCCGCTGGACAAACTGGCTGCCGCTGCAGGCGCCACCATTCGCTGCGCTCATGCGCGCTTCATCGACGCCAACGCCAAACGCGTTCACCTGTTTGGGGGCGAAACCATCGGCTACGATTTACTGGCCGTCGATATAGGCTCGGCAATCCGCACGGACGACATACTGTGCGAACCGGAGCACGTTGTCACGGTTCGCCCGATTCAGCACTTCGCCGAACGCTATCGTCGTTTCGTGCTGAACAAGATCGCCGGCCGCGTCGCAGTGGTGGGCGCGGGCATGGGAAGTGTCGAGATCGCGTGCGCCATTCGCTACGCGCTCGGAAAGCAGAACCCGATAACGGTGTTCGCCGGAAACAACGGGCTCGTGCCGTCGCACCCCTCTGCGTTGCGACGCCGACTGCTTCGAGTACTAAGCATGCGCGGCGTCGAGATTGTCAACGAAGCGGTCCGGCGTGCGGACAGCACAGAGGTCGAAACTGAAGCGGGTAAACGTTTCGCGGCATCGCTCGTCATCCTAGCCACGGGTGCACAGGCGCCGCAACTGCTGCGCGAAAGCCGCGGACTGGATCTGGACGAGGCAGGTTATCTGAAAGTCGATTCCTGCCTTCGATCGCTGAGTCATCCCGATGTGTTTGCTGCCGGCGATTGCGCCAGTCCGTTCTCCGTCAAGACGATCGCAAAATCGGGTGTAAATGCGGTTCGTCAAGGCCCCGTCCTGGCACATAACGTAAGGGCCGCGATCGATCACAGCAAGCTGAGGCGCTTTCACCCGCAAGCTCGCACGCTGTATCTGATCTCGACAGGTGCCCGGCATGCCATCGGAACGTGGGGTCCCTTCTCATGGGAAGGCGAATGGGTCTGGAAGTGGAAAGACCACATCGATCGCCGTTTCGTTCGGCGTTTCTCTGCTTGCTGACGAGCGAGCCTACGTTTCACAGGACGGCCGGCCAACCGAGCGGCCCGCGTAATCCAGGCCCTGCTGCCGCTAGTACGGGCCTGCCGCTCAGGACGGTCACTCCCCCCGCCTCCACGCATGGTAGTGCGCCATGAATCCAAGAATTCTCTGCGGCGCGTGATCCAGCTTCCATTTACCCGCCGCATACTTCGCCGCCTCGGAATGCGTCGGATAGACGTGGATCGTGCGAAGCACGCCGTTCAGGCCGATTTCGTGGCGCATCGCCAGTACGAACTCGGCGAGCAGCGCCGCGGCATGCTCGCCGACGATGGTGACGCCGAGAATTCGATCCTTTCCCGGGGGCGTCAGAACCTTGACGTAGCCTTCCGTACTACCGTCCGTAATCGCGCGATCGAGTTCGGCAAGATGGTAGACGGTCACGTCGTACGGAACTTGCCGATGCCGCGCCTGGTCTTCGTTGAGCCCCACCCTGGCCACTTCAGGCGAAGTAAACGTGACCCACGGGGTGACACGGTAATCAGCCTTGAATCGATGCAGGTGGCCGAACATCGCGTTCACCGAGGCATACCACGCCTGATGCGCGGCCATGTGCGTGAACTGAAACGGCCCCGCCACATCGCCGCAGGCGAAGATGTTCGGATAGAGCGTTTTCAGCCGGTCATCGACCTCGATCGTGCGTGCCGAGGTCAGTCCAATGCCGAGTTCCTCTAAACCATATCCCTCGATGTTTGCGTTACGCCCGACCGCGCAAAGGATCTGATCGAAAACCAATGCACGCTCCCCCGCGGCCGATCGAACCACAAGCAGCTTGTCCGCGCCACGCTGTTCGCATCGGATCGCCTCGCATTCCAGACAAACTTCGATCCCTTCCCCGCGAAAGCGCTTGACGAGCACGTCCGACGCGTCGGGATCTTCCTTCGGAAGCAGCCGCGCGTTGCGCTGAATTTGCGTCACCTTCGAACCGAGCCTCGCGAAGCCCTGCGCCAATTCACAACCGATGGGTCCGCCGCCCAGCACCACGAGCCGTTTCGGCAACTCGGTGAGCGACCATACCGTATCGGACGTCAGATACCCCACGTCCGCGAGGCCTGGAATATCCGGCACCCGGGGCTTCGATCCCGCCGCGATGACGATGCTGCGCGTCGTTAAAGATCGAGTCGCGCCTTGTTCGTCCATCACTTCCACCGTGAAAGGGGACGTGATTTTTGCGCTGCCGGCAACGCAGTCGACCCCAAGGGAAGTAAAGCGCTCGACAGAATCGTGCGGTGCGACCTCCGCTCGCTTTTGGGCAACACGCCGCATCACGGCGCCAAAATCGACGATCACCTCGCCACTCGAATGAATGCCGAATTGAGCCGCGTGCCGTAGTGCCTCAGCCACGCCGGCGGAACGCAGCAGCGTCTTCGAAGGCACACAGCCGGTGTTCAGACAATCCCCGCCCATCGCGTGGCGCTCGATCAGCGCAACCTTGGCTTTGACGGCTGCCGCGATATACGACGAAACCAATCCCGCCGATCCCGCGCCGATTACCACGACGTTATAGTCGAACCGTCGAGGCCGTGACCATCGCGAGAACAGCCGCCGCGCCCGAATTGCCGCCATCGCCCATTTAGCGCCGAAAGGGAGCACTGCCAACGCGATAAGCGCGGCGAGCATGCCGGGCGACAGCAGAGCGCGCAAAGAAGTGAGCCCCGACAATTGCGTCCCGACATTGACGTATGCGAGCGTCGCCGGAAGCATACCGAGCTGGCTCGCCCAATAGAATGTCAACGGACGGATCGCGGTCACCCCCATCAGCAGGTTGACGAGCCAGAAAGGGATGGCCGGAATAAGGCGAAGCGAGAGCACATACATCCAGCCCTCGCGTCGCACCCCTGCATTGATCGCATCGAGGCGCCCGGCGAACCGCGCCGTTATCGCGTCGCGGAGTATGTACCGGGAGACTGCGAACGCCAGAGTAGCGCCGATCGTGGCGGCAAACGACACGAGCGTGACACCCCAAGCGATACCGAATAGCGCGCCTGCGGCGACCGTCATCACGGCAGCGCCTGGCACCGACAAGGCGGTCACGCCGACGTATACACCGAAGAAGATCAACGACGTCAGCACCGGGTGGGCATCGCGAACGCGAACAAGCGACGCCTGCTGTGCCTTGACGTAGCCGAGCGATAGATAATGAAGACCGCCAAAGGCAAAGAACCCGATCAGCAGCGCAGCTATCAGCACGATCATCGCCAATCGCCCACCGGTTATCGGTCCTGCCTTCAGCCGCGATCCAGCGTGCAGTGGCTTCCCGGTTGCTTTTTCCATCTCAGCCCCTCGATGAGCGTCTCGTGAGCCAACCGTCCACCGACAGCCTGCTATCCATGATTCTGCTCTCCTTCAAAATTTGATGGGACCGTTCGGGAAATGCGAGCGAACCGGTTGTCGGGTCAAAATTTAGACGCACCCAACGCGCAAGGTTTACAACGGTTTGGGCCGCCGACTCGCGATCGGAGCGACGGCCTTCCTCGCTGACGAGGATCGAAAACTCCCGCTATGCTCTCGGAGAGCGCCGACTTCGGCGCGCACTTCGTCCCACCCATCGAAAGGAGGCCGATATGGCTCTCAGGCCCGGACGACGTCGGATTCTCGTCTTCGACGTCAACGAAACGCTGCTGGATATCGAGGTACTCCATCCCCTTTTTGCGCGCGTATTTGGTGATGCGCGCGTGATGCGCCAATGGTTTGCGGAGCTGATTCTGTATTCGCAGGCGCTGAGCCTGAGCGGCGAGTACACGGATTTTGGAAAGCTCTCCGTCGCCGTTCTACGCATGGTTGCGACCATTCGACAGGTCTCGCTCAGCGACACGGACATCGATGAATTCATTGAAACGATGCGCAACCTGCCGCCGCATCGCGAAGCGGCCGAAGCACTCGAGCGCCTTGGGCAGGCTGGCTTTCGGATGGTGACACTCACCAACTCCGCACCGCAGGCCGGCAAGGCGTTGCTGGACAACGCGGGACTTTCGCACCATTTCGAACGGCTGTTCTCGGTTGACGCGGTCCAACGCTACAAACCTGCACGCGAGACATACAAACACGTCGCGAACGAGCTGGGTACGGAACCTTCCACACTGCGCATGATCGCAGCCCACACGTGGGACACGCTGGGCGCAAGCGCTGCGGGCTATGCCGCGGCTCTCGTCACACGGCCCGGCAACGCACCGCTGCTCGTTGGGGATCAACCGGACATCATCGAGCCGAACCTCATCGCTATCGCTGACCGGATCATCTCGCTGGACGATTGAACATCTGACCAGGGCCGCCCAATGGGGGCGACCGCTGTATGCTGCGGCGGCCTAGAAGGAGACGTGCCCGTGGCGCGAACCGTGGCGCGAACCGTGGCGCGAATCGCAGGGCGCCTTCACGAGCCCGGGGCGGC
>CAYRLJ010000021.1:50461-53033 GCA_964425025.1 uncultured Burkholderia sp.
CCGTGGCGCGAACCGTGGCGCGAATCGCAGGGCGCCTTCACGAGCCCGGGGCGGCCATTTTGCGGCCTCTTCCGAGATACCGGTACTCGTGCCACGTGAGGGCGATGACAACGATGTCCAACACCGTCACCAGTAGTAACCAGACCGAATGGGTGTACGTGTAGCGGTAGGCCTGATAGACAATAAACAGCGCGAAGACAACGATGGAGACAGGAAAGTACCAGAGCCTCTCGCGCAGCAGGCCAATCACGAGCCAAAGCTTTATCGCCCCATGACCAAGCAGATAGAGTCCGGTAAATCGTTGGGCGTCGACAGATAGATGTTGCACGGAGTGAAGGAGAAAATTTGCCAGCAGATCGCGCGGATCTTCAGCAAACTCTTCGCGGGTTACCCACGTCACAAGCGCCAGGAAATACCGCTGCGGCACCAGGTAGGCGGCAACGCCGGCCACGATTTCCGCAAGCGCGAAGATTGCCTTGAACCCTAGGCCCAATTCAAAGAGCAGGTGCAGGTTCTTCAAAGGGCGCCAGGCTGCCACGTTGCTTCAGTCCGTCTTTATAGGTCCGCCAGATTATCACCTCGAAACGACCTCGCGCCATCGGGGATAAGTAAGACGTGGTGCATCAAGGCCCCATGACGCAAGCCGGTCAGGGCATGACGACCAGAGACGCACGCAAGCCCATCGAGTAATGGCCAGGTTGGTTGCAAATCAGTACGTAGCGGCCGGGTGCCAACTTGAGCGTCATACGCTTGCCCTTACCGGGCGCCATGTCCTCTACCTCTCCCATTTTTTTGAACTGGCTCTCTGGCACTTGTCCGTTTTTAACCGGCAGCTTATCGGCGGCCAGGTCCGTTTTGAGGACCACCAGTTCATGTGTCTGAGCGGTGTCCGGTGCGTTGCTTACCTCGAACGTGACCGTGCCTGCCTTGACGCGACTCGTATCAAGCCGGATCGTGTTATTTTTTAGCAGGGTGGCTTTAACCGTTTCCGCTGCATAACCAGGGCTGCAAACGAGGCCGAATACGGTCACACCAAGGAAGAGCGCGGTGCGTGGACTGGAGATCATGACGTCTACCTCGGCAAGTAGTCGCGAGCGTCCGCGTGTGGCGGGTTGCGCTACGCGTGATGCCATGGTCGGGCGCTTCATTGAGAAGGGCCGGACGAAACGCCTGCACCGACGTGCGGCCTATCGACATCCGCATCAGTCAATAGCTAACGGTCGAGCGTTGCTTAGGCCGCCGTCCGAATCGTAGTCGTCGCCAGAGGCAATGAACTCCAGGCTCGAATGCGCTTCGAGCGCTGATCATTTTGCCGGCCTGCTCACACTACATTACTAAAACGTCGGCGCGGCGGGGTTAATTCCAGCGTCCAGGAAATATTTTCATGTCCGTCGCTATCCGATCAAAATGTATGCCCCACTATGGCGTACTCCAGTGAATCGGAACTGTACGTACAGGCTCGAGCAACGCCAACGACTATCGCGCGCGCCGACACGAGCGACGGCAGCCAGCCGAGCCACACGCCGTTTCCGCGTGTGGGCAGCGCCCGGGATGGGCGTCGCCGCTATAGGCCCTTACGCGTACGCCAACCTCTGCCACCGGCGGCCTACCGACGTAGAACAGCCGCGTCATGCGGCACCTCCGCCAGCAGAGAGAGCGGGCGTGAGCACATGTGCGGTGTAGTTGAAGCAGGAAGTGCGGAAGCACATGGGCCCTCCGGGGTCGGACGTCGACGAACCATGGCGCATCCGCCGCCGTCCGACCAGGAACGACGCATGATATACCCCTCCACCCTATTTGATATATACTCCCTGCGGTATATCAGAGGTCATCAATGAGTCACACCATTCGCGAGAAACAGAAACTGCTCAACCGCGTCCGCCGCATCAAGGGACAGGTTGAAGCCATCGAACGAGCGCTGGAAGAGGAGCGCGGATGTGCCGACGTGCTGCAGCAAATCACGAGCTGCCGTGGGGCGATGAACGGCCTGCTGGCGGTCGTGCTCGAAGACCACATCCGCACCCATCTCGTGGACGCTGATACCAACGAAGAACCGGCCGGCAGTGCGACCGACCAGCTCATCGAAGATGTTCACATCTATTTCAAGTAGAGTCAAAAATGAGTGATTTCAATAAAGACGCGTTTGGCGCAGGGCATGACCACATCTTTCTGGGTGCGGGTCATGAAAAGAACGAGCGCAAGACGTGGGCGGTGATTGCGCTATGCAGCGCGATGATGCTGATTGAAATCGTCGGCGGCAGTATGTTCGGCTCGCTTGCGCTTGTCGCCGACGGTCTGCATATGTCGACGCATGCCGGCGCGATGCTGATTGCGGCACTTGCCTACACCTATGCGCGCAGGCATGCCACCGATCCCCGCTTCGTGTTCGGTACCGGCAAGCTCGGCGACCTCGCGGGCTTTACGAGTGCCATCGTGCTCGCGATGATTGCGCTGCTGATTGGCTACGAGGCGGTGTCGCGTTTCCTGTCGCCGGTACCCATTCACTTCGGCGAAGCGATTCCCATCGCGGTGGTCGGCCTGCTGGTTAACCTGGCAAGCGTGTGGCTGTTGA